>NZ_JALOAA010000023.1 GCF_023229025.1 Sulfurimonas sp. | reverse complement strand
TCTGAACTTTTTAAAGACTTTCCGGTAAAGGAGTAGAGGCTAAATTGGGCTATCTTTTTAAGACAGTCCAATCTATATCTCTTATAAGGAGGTAAATTTAGCCTCCTCTATAAGAACAGAGAAGTTGTAACCGTAACCTAAATCAACGTTTGTTTTAACTACTCCGTTTGTAGTAACAGTGTCTCCTACTTGTACAGATGAGTTTACTGCTGTTGCGATTATATCGTTTGTTCCGGCACTTCCGGAGCCATCTTGAAGATGAATCCAATCTTTACCCATAATATTTTTAGAAATTTTTACTACTTGAGCATTTATCTTTACGTTTTTATCTTTAAGAGCGTCTTTTTTTGCATATAGCTCTTCTATGGTGTACCCATCTCTATTTTTTGCTACAGAGATAGTAGTTGTGTCAGATTCTGCTTGCGTTGCTGTAGCCTCTTTTGAGTGGTTATAATTTGCATGCGCATCCTCTAAGGTTGATGAGTTAGTAGATGATGCATCACTTCCATCCGCAGGTACAATAGCACTTACAAATACTAGTTGGTCAAAATGTTTATTTAGTGACTTGCTTGTAAAATCATTCATAACCATCTGCTCTAAGAATGAGATAGAGACTCCTTCGTTAATGTTTGTTTGTGGACCTGCTATCCAGTAGATATTTCCACCTTCATCAACTTTAGCATAAGTGTAGCCGCCACCGTTTATAACCTCTAGAGTCTTTGCTATATGAGGTGTATTTAACTGTACATCACCCTCAGCAGGTGCTGTTTTAGCCTCTAGCTGTTTTGATGCAGGTACGCCATACATACTTTGAGGAGCACTCTGTTCAGTGCTCTTGCTTATTTTTGAACTATCTTGTTCTTTTGGCTTATCATCGCTACAGCCGTACATTAAAAGTGCGACAACACTAATTGCTACTGATATTTTGTTCATTTTGTTCCTTTAAGATTTTTTTATGTTCTTCATATCTTTTTTTTGCTGCTTTAAAAGTCTCGTTCGGGTCTTTGCTTGTTCTAAAATACTCTTCCATAAAATTGTTATAGTCAATCTCTTCTTGAGTTATTTTTTTGGCTTTTTCCTCGGCATCTTTTTGCTCTTGAGTCTGAACAGGAGGGAGAGCTTCTATTAGGATGGCTACGGCTTTCATCTGCTCCTCAGTGAGTTTTGTAGCCTGCCCCTTCATCATAGCGCCTTGACCGTAAGTATCTCTCGTACCTGCTTTATACTCCTTTAAATCTTTTACAATCTCTTCTACGCTTAGTCCTGCAATAGGCTTGCTTACACCCAGTGACCTCTTTTGACCCTTGTCGCCATGGCATATTGCGCATTTTTGAAAGATCTCTTCGGTTGTCATATCTTTTGTCAATTTAGGTTTTGTAGCAACTTCTACAGCCGGAGTAAAAGATGAAATATAGGTAGAGAGCTCTTTTATATCTTCATCAGAGAGTCGTTTTGTCTGCCCCCACATCATACTCCCGAGCCCATATATGTCTCTCGTGCCCGCTCTATACTCTTTAAGTATAGTGGTAATCTCTTTTTTATCCATACCCGCAATGCTTTTTGTTAGATTTTGAGAGTGTCTTTGTCCGTTTTTTCCATGACAAGCAGCACATTTATCAAAGAGCTGTGTTGCAGAAGCTACTGTAGCTATTGAGATTAAAATAAGTAAAGTTTTTCTCATTTTTTACTCCTCGGGGAGAATCGAATCCGGAATTTCAACTTTCCACTGCTCTTGATCTAGAATCAGCTTTGCTTCCTCGTTTCCGTTTAGATAAGCCTCTTTTAAGAGCTCTTCTGCCTCTTTTTTATCCTTAGCAACACCGTCACCTTCAAGATACATTCTACCAAGCGTATATTGAGCCTCTCCACAGCTTTGCATTGCAGACTTACTCAGATACTCTTTTGCTTTTTCTATATCTTGTTTTACCCCTCTGCCGTGCTTAAGCATAGAGCCGACTTTGCTTTGTGCTAGCGGGTAACCTGCATCGGCAACTTGTTTGTAAAAAAGAAATGCTTTTTCATAATCCTGCTTTGTGCCATCCCCCTTATAGTATAAATCTGCTAAATGAAGTGCTGATTTTTGATCACCGCTCTTAGCGGCTTTTGAAAACAGAGCGATAGCCTCTTTATCATTTTGTTCTACACCATCACCCTTGTGATACATAACCGCAAGATTGTACATAGCTTTTGTATGGCCCTGATCTGCTGCTTTACGGTACAGTTTAGCAGCCATGGCATGATCTTTGTTAGTCACGATTCCCTGATAATACATACCGCCTAGCGCAAACTGGCTATTTGCTTCACCCTTATCAGCTTTTAGTTTTACAGACATAAAAGCCTTCTTGTTCATATCCATCTTCTCTGCCCCAACGGCTGAGTTTAAAATCAGCAAAGAGTTTAGAAGAAGTATAGCTACTATTTTTTTCATAGATTCCCTTTTAGATTACTTTGTTTGAGTAAGGGCTTATTATATCAGCAGTAAGTAAATTAATTTCTTAAAAATCGATACGCAACTTCTCTGTTTTGTATAAATAATAATAATTATAAAGAAGAGAAGAATTATCTATCTATGTTATACTAACTATTTATTTATTGTATAAAACAATCACAAAAAAGTCACATTTAAACAAAATTTATTCTTTTGCTCTATATTTAGTTTAAATTAATAATAAAAGTTTAATAATTAGGAGAAGGATATATAATATGGAAGAGACAAAAGTGCAAAAAGATGATATAAAAATAGAAAAAAAGAGAAAATATTCTTTTGGAGTATGGGCTGTAGTTGCTCTTATAGTAGGCGGTATTGTTATAGGGATGGGGACATCTTTTTTTACCGTTGTTGCAGTAAAACATACATCAGATGTAAATTTTTGCGGTGCTTGCCACTCTATGAAACCAATGGCTGCCTCATATAGAAACAGTATTCATGGTGGATATGGCGATAGCGGGATAATGGTAACTTGTGCCGATTGCCATCTGCCGCATGAGTCTACTGCCGGATATATGATACAGAAGGTAAAAACCGGATTATGGGATGTCTGGGTAGAGACTACGCATGACACCTCAAAGATTGATTGGCATGAAAAGAGAGAAGGAAGGCGTAACTGGGTCTATGACTCTGCGTGTCTTAACTGTCATGAGAACCTTCTGCTTGGAACAAGACCAAATAAAAAAGCATTTACCGCTCATAAAGCCTACTTCGCTAAAAAACTTATAGTTAGCGGTAATGACGGTAAAAAAGAGAGCGCAAAGTGTGTTGATTGTCATAAACATGTAGGACATTATCAACTTGAGAGACATCTTCCGCCGCGACCTTCTGAGGTTGAAGCCCAAGAGAACATGAAAGATTAGGGATTGATGATGGAAAAAAAATATATCAAACTCTCACTGATTGCCGGTATCGTAGTTCTTGTTGTTATTCTGTTTATAACTCTGGGTGTTGCAGAAAAACTTGGTCGTTTAGGAAATGTCTCTGTAAATATCGCTAAGAGCATGGCAAATGCTTCTCATGGAGACCCGCGTTCTATGGAGCAGATGAGCGTAGAGTATATAGAGGCAAATACGGGTAGTACAAAAGAGGTTAACCGTGAGGAGTTGCCTAAAGCACTTAGAGTCGTTAAAAAGTATGGACATTCACCATTTAGTATGGGTTCATGTGCAGTTTGTCACGCTCCAAAACGTTCAAAACCGGCAGCAATTATAACAAACACCGTCTCTGAATTATGCTATAAGTGTCATGAGCCAAAGGCGAGAGTAGATGAGAGACTAAGGGAGCTTGATTGTAATAAGTGCCATAATCCTCATCATGCAGATAGAAAAAAACTTATCAGAGATACCGTGACGCAAGAGAGTTGTCCGGTAGGTGACTTTGATTAAAAAAAATAAAAAGGCGTTTAGTTGAAAAAAAATATCTTAAAGACGGCGATAATAGTTCTTCTGCTAGGAGCTTTTGTATATATGTTTCAAAAGTATGATGTCGGGGAGAAGTTTGGTCGCCTATTTGTCGTAATGCAAAATATTACACATAGTCTTAAAAATGCAAAACCTGCGTACGAAGAGGTTAATTTAACCATAACGGATGAGGAGCTAAAAGATATAAATATTTCAAAAATCTCTAAAGAGATAAAGAGCTTAATAGATAAGAGAAAGGAGCAACTCTCAAAAGCTCCACCTCAAATATCAACAGATGAGATAAGAGGTGAAGAGAAGCCGGTTCACAACAAGCTTAATGTAAGAGAGGCAAAGATTGTAAAACTAGAGGATTTGCCCGATAAGTTTAAGCCGCTTAAAGAGTTTTTACATCAGCCTTTTAAGATGGGGGCTTGTCAAATTTGTCATGACTCAAACAGCAAAAAGCCCGGAGCGCTTGTTCAAAAAGAGATTGAAGATGTATGTTATGAGTGCCACAAAACCCGCTACACAAAAGAGTTTGACCATACTCCTGTAAAAGAGGGAAGATGTACAGACTGTCATGATCCGCATCAGTCAAATGTTAGGATGCTTCTAAAAGCCGAATCTACAAATGATTTATGCATGAAGTGTCATGATAGAAAAAGTAGTTTTGGTGCAAAAGCTAAAAAACTCTTTGTAGATATGGACCTTTCAACTAAACATAAACCGATAGTTGAGAAGAGTTGTCTTGAGTGTCATGATGCGCATACCGCAGATCATAAATCTCTTTTGTATATGGACGGAAAGATGGATTTATGCTTGGATTGTCATGATGATGAAAGAGAGAAGATTAGACACTCAAAATTTAAACATGGCGGTGTTAATACAAGTGAAAAAAGATGCTTGGAGTGCCACAATCCGCATGCTACAAAAGAGAAAAAGCTCTTAAAAAAGGAGCCTGTTGCAGGGTGCCTTAGCTGCCATAACAAAGAGGTAAAGTCTGACGAGGATGGCGGAATGCTTATGAATATGAAAAAGCATCTTGATGAAAATCCAAATTGGCATAAACCTATAAAAGATGTAGAAAAAGAGGGAGGGTGTTCGGCTTGTCATGATCCTCACGGCTCGGATAACTTTAGCATGCTTAGAAAATCTTTTACTAAGAATTTCTACGCTGATTTGGAGAATAAAGATTTCTTCTGTTTTGAGTGTCATACGGAGAAGAAAATAACTAAGCAGTATATTAGTAAATCAAGCGAGCATAACATAACAGCCTTTCGCGATGGAGATGTAAATCTACACTATCTACATGTAAATGATAGAAAAGGGCGTTCATGTAGGGCTTGTCATGATGAACACGCCTCTAAATACAACTATCTCATAAGGGACTATACTGATTTTAACGGTATAAAGTTTCCGCTTAGGTTTATTGAGAGCGCTGAGGGTGGCTCTTGTGCTCCGGCTTGTCATAAAGAGTTCGCTTATGACCGAGTTAATCCAAAAGGGATAGGAAAGTGAGATTTGATTATATCTTTGCAAAAGCTTTTTTAGTATTGGCTATATTCTTTACAGCAGCTTTTGCAGAGGGTAAGTTTATGCAGATACTCACTCCAAAACAGAACCATCTTCAAACAGAGTTAACGCTAAATATTGTTTTAGAGGTAGATAAAAAAAGAGTAGATACCATTAAAATAAGAACTCCCTTAGAGGATATAAGTATAGATATAAAAAGCAAAAAAAAGACGGAGTGTAAAAATATTGAGTTGAGGTTTGGCGAAAATAGAGTTGACATTAGAGCTTATAAAGAGAGTGTTTTAGTTGCCCAAGAGGTAAGAGATGTTTATGTCTCATCAGAGCTTTATCATCAATTTAGGTATCCGCCGAAAAAATATAGTCATACCTATTTTCATAATCAAGAGGGCGAGAAGCTCTGCGCAAAATGTCATGATATGAGCGTTAACGAGGTAGAAAATGTCGCTTTTAAAGACATTACAAAATCAAACTGTTACGGATGTCATAAGAGCATAAATAAAGAGAAGTACGCTCATGCCCCTTCGGCAAACTGGCTATGTACAAGCTGTCACAAAGAGAGCAAAGAGAATCTCTCTAAATACCTCACAAAAGAGCCTGCCTACGCTTCATGTTTTGAGTGTCACGAGGAGAGTAAGGAGACGTGGAGCAGTGCAAAATATCGACACGAACCACTGGACTATGGACGTTGCGACAAGTGTCACAATCCACACTCCTCTGCCTACCCTATGTTTATACGCAAAGAGGTAAACTTGATATGTTTGGAGTGCCACAAAGATAAGCATATTGGTCAAAACTTTGCATGCAGCGGTGCTAATGAGGGAGATTTATGTACAGAGTGTCATACGCCGCATGCCTCTAATCAGCCGTTTTTTCTAAAAAAAAGATCTAAAAGAGCGCCGAGATGAGAAGCTGTATCTGCATAAAATATATACTATCCCTACTGCTCTGCTCCTTGTTGCTTTTTGCGCAGGATGATGTAGGGTTTAGAGTGCTTAGTCCGCAAACTATGGGCATAAGTGATGAGGGTATTGCTTCATTTGTCATTGAGGCTGATAGTAAAAAAATCGATTTTCTCTTAATAACTACAGACGCCAATAAGAGATATAGCATTGAGGTTAACGGGGAGCGCACGCACTACTGTAAAAGCGTAAATCTTTATATGGGAGTAAATAGCATAAAGGTGGCAGGTTACAAAAACGACGTAATAATACAAGAGCAAACAAGAGAGCTCTTTTTTAGATCAAAAGTTGACAAACATTTAAAATACCCGCCGGCAGGATATAGTAAAAAATATTTTCATAACCAAGAGAGTGAGAAGCTCTGCGCTAAATGTCATGATATGAGTGTAAATGAAGTAAGCGGTGTAGCATTTGAAGATATTACAAAATCAAACTGTTATGAGTGCCATAAAAGTATAAACCAAGAGAAGCACTCGCATGCACCGTCGGTAAACTGGCTCTGCACCTCTTGTCATAACGGCGAGGTAGGGGTATTAAACCAAGAAGATAAAGATAAGACAAAATATAGCGTTCCTGACCCGATAGAGGAAGTTTGCTTCTTATGCCATAAAAAACATAAAGATGAGTGGGGCAAAAAAAGATTTAGCCACGAGCCCGCAGAGTCCGGACGCTGTAGCAGATGCCATAATTCACACTCATCGCCTAGCGAGTTTTATCTAAGAGAGCCTTCTTGGGATCTCTGCACTGGTTGTCATAAAGATAAAATTGATGGGGTGCATGTTGTCAAAACATTTGCGAGAGAAGCGCATCCGACCCATAATGTAAAAGATCCCTCCAGAGAAGGCAAGGAGTTAAGTTGCATAAGTTGTCATAATCCGCATGTCTCAAATGCTCCATCACTTCTGCAGAGTGAAACAAGTATGGGACTATGTTCTCGCTGCCATAAAAAATAAAAGAGTTTTGATTTAAAGAGTTAGAGTATTTTTTTTAGATATAATCGCCTAATTTTATATTAAGAGACATACTAATGGATATTAGAGAAGAGTTTTTAAGTTTTTTTGAATCAAAAAATCACGATAGAGTAGCTAGTTCACCGCTTGTTCCGGATGATGCAACACTACTTTTTAACAATGCGGGAATGGTTCCTTTTAAGTCTATTTTTACCGGTGAAATACCGACTCCACAAAATCCAAGAGCTGTTTCATGCCAAACATGTATTCGTGCAGGCGGAAAACATAACGACTTGGAAAATGTCGGTTATACGGCAAGACATCACACCTTCTTTGAGATGCTAGGCAATTTTAGTTTTGGCGATTACTTTAAAGAAGAGGCGATTGATTATGCATGGGAGTTTATAACAGAGGTTCTTAAGTTTCCAAAAGAGAAGCTTTGGGTAACCGTACATGAGAGTGATGATGAAGCCAATAAGCTTTGGCAAAAGCATGTTGCACCTCAAAGAGTTCTGAGATTAGGAGATAAAGACAACTTCTGGCAGATGGGTGATACCGGACCATGCGGACCTTGTAGTGAAATTTTTTATGATCAGGGCGCTGAGAATTTTAGCTCAGATGAGGATTACATGGGCGGCGAGGGCGACAGATTTTTAGAGATATGGAATCTTGTCTTTATGCAGTATGAGAGAAGTAGTGACGGCACCCTAACTCCTCTACCAAAACCATCAATCGATACAGGTATGGGACTTGAACGTGTAGTTGCTATTAGCGAGAATGTTACAAGCAACTACTCCTCATCACTCTTTATGCCCATAATTAAAAAAATCCAAGAGCTTATACAAAAAGAGTATATATATGATGAAGGCGCATCATATCGCGTTATAGCAGATCACATTAGAACTGCTCTTTTTCTTCTCTCTCAAGGGGTAAACTTCTCAAATGAGGGAAGAGGATATGTGCTTAGAAGAATTTTGCGCCGTGGAGTAAGACATGGTTATCTGCTTGGGTTTAGTGAGCCTTTTATGTATAAGCTTGTAGATACCGTTGTTGAAATTATGGGCAGGGAATATGATTACTTGGCTCAAAAAGCAGAGGTCGTAAAAGAGCAGATAGAGCTTGAAGAGGCAAGATTTTTCAAGACTATAGAGTCTGGAATTGAGCTTTTTAATGAAGAGCTTAAAAAGACAAAAGAGATATTTAGCGGAGAGGTTGCTTTTAAACTCTACGACACCTTTGGTTTCCCGCTCGATTTGACCGAAGATATGCTAAGAGAGAAAAATCTAAAACTAGATTCGGCTAAGTTTGAAGAGCTTATGCGCGAACAAAGAAACCGTGCTAAAGCTGCGTGGAAGGGTAGCGGAGATGAAGCTGTTCAAGGTGATTTTAAAGAGCTTTTAGAGAAGTTTGGCGAGAATAGCTTTGTCGGGTATGAGAAAACAGAGCAAAAAAGCAGAGTTTTGGCACTTCTTGATGAGCAGTACCATCATGCCGATATCCTCCCCTCAGGCTCAAAGGGTTGGGTATTATTAGAGACGACACCTTTTTATGCAGAGTCCGGCGGACAGTGTGGAGACAGGGGAGAGATTGTCGGTTATGCAAAAGTAGAAGATACAAAAAGTTTCTTTGGTTTAAACTTTTCTCAAATCTCACTTACTAAAGAGCTAAAAGTCTCAGATGAGGTTGAAGCAGTTGTAGATATCTCAAGAGGCGAGATAACTAAGCACCACTCTGCAACTCACTTGCTTCATGCGGTACTTTTTGATGTACTGGGAGAGCATATCTCTCAGGCAGGCTCACTTGTTGAAGCGGATAGACTTCGCTTTGACTTTTCTCATCCAAAAGCTATCTCTCATGAAGAGCTCCTTGAGATAGAAAGACGAGTCAATGAGCAGATTATGCGTGGAATTGGAGCTCAAACAGAGGTTATGAGCATAGAAGATGCTAAAAAATCAGGCGCTAAGGCTCAGTTTGGAGAGAAGTACGGCGAGGAGGTAAGAGTCGTTAGCTTCGGCGATGCAAGTATTGAGTTTTGTGGCGGAGTGCATGTGGACAACACCGCATCAATCGGCTCGTTTATTATTACAAAAGAGAGCGGCGTAAGTGCAGGCGTGCGTAGAATTGAAGCAGTTTGCGGATATGCGGCGTATGAGCACTTCGTTGATAATAGAGCACTGATTAAAGAGATTCAAACTGAGGTAAAAAATTTAGATGCTATGGCTGGAATCTCAAGACTAAAGTCAACTATCTCTGAGCTAAAGAGTGAACTTCATGAGGCTCAAAACAGCATACAAGTAGAGATGAAAATCGAGAATATTAACGGTGTTAGTGTTGTTGTAGATGAGTTTAGCGGCGGAGATATTAAAGAGAAGATAGACGAGCTAAAAAACCAAAATGAAAAATTGTGTGCAATGCTCTTTCAAGTAAAAGGCGATAAAGTTTTAATGGCTGCAGGTGTTAAAGGTGCAGATGCAAAAGCAGGGGATTGGATAAAAAATATCGCTCCTATTCTTGGCGGCGGGGGCGGCGGAAGAGCTGATTTTGCACAAGCCGGCGGAAAAGATATAACTAAAATTGCAGAGGCAAAAGCAAAAGCAAAAGCATATATAGCAGAGGTACTTGGATAATGCAGGATATATTTTTAGAGTACAAAACACTAATAGTCTTCTTACATGTAATAAGCGCAGTAGTATGGGTAGGGGGCATGATAGCTATGCGTTACGCCGCGCACTACTCTTTTTTAGAAATCGAGTCTCCGCAGAAGAGACTTGAGCGTATAGCGCACGCTCTAAAGAGACTTTTTTACATAGTGCTTCCATTTGTCGTTATACTTATAGTAACCGCAGTTTTTATGATAAAAGGTTACGGATTAAACGAGACTCACTTCTCTGCACTCTCTCATGCAAAAGAGGGTATCTGGAGTATTATGTTTATCAATTTAATAGTTATGATTTTAAGAAGAAACAGAGGCGAAAAAATGTTAAATGAGGGCAATATGGTAGGCGCTAAAGCTCAGATAGAACTTATCGGAAAATTTATGGTTCCTCTAAATATCACTCTTGGCATCATCGCTGTATTTTTAGGGACATATCTCTCAAGTAGTCTGTAATGATAAGACTTGCATCTTCTTCACAAACCCGTGCAAAACTACTTAGAGATGCGGGTATAGAATTTATTCAACAGAGTGTAGATTTTGATGAAGATAGTATAGTTGCCTCCTCAGCTAAAAATTTTGTATATCAGGCAACTATTGGAAAATTTGAAGCAAATATAAGAGCTTTTGGATATAAAGATTATCCGCTTTTAGTTGCCGATACAGTCGTTGCCTCAAGTGGACAGATTCTTAGAAAAGCAAGATGCATTGAAGATGCGCGAAATATTCTCTTTACTCAAAGTGGAAGCCAGACAAGTATAATTACATGCATGATATATCAATCATGTGAGATGAAGATTATAGATATCTCTGAGACTAAATACCTCTTTAATGATTTTGACTTTGATGAAGTAGAGAGATATTTAAAGAGCGGGGATTGGCGAGGTAAAGCAGGAGCTTGCATGGTTGAAGGGTTTTGCAAAGAGTATATTAGGGAAGTAAAAGGGTATGAAAGTACCGCAATGGGGTTAAATGTAGATTTATTATCAGTTTTTCTAATAAATAAAGAATAATATTGTTAAAATATATCAAAAAAGGATCTCATATCTTAAAATCTAGCGGATTCTCTTTAGTCGGAATAGTTGTTATCGTAACAATGCTCTCTGGTGGTTGGCTTCATGTTGACTTTATTGAGGACTCTAAGCATATATTAGAGATTTCAAAGAATGATTTTGATTTTTTTATATATAAGTGGCTTACTATTGCGCTAATCATTGTTATGATAATTGCCGTGATAGTGGGTAACTACATCCATGAAAAAAACGATAAGCAGAAAATGTACTACAAAAACATTATAGACTCCTCGTCAAATATCGTTATGGTGGTAGATAAGAAGAGCATTATTGAGGTAAACAAGACTTTTTTTAAATATTTCAACAAATATAGCACGCTTGAAGAGTTTAAGAGAGAGCATGAGTCAATATCTGATTTTTTTGTGCAAAAAGATGGATATGTTTATAAAAATATGGATGGAGTAAACTGGATTGAGTATGTGATTCAAAATCCTAAAGATAATCAGGTAAAGATTCGTAGCGGATCAAACCTCTACTACTTTAGGGTTAGCATCTCCCTTATCTCTCCTAAAGATAATCATTACAGCGCAATTTTCTCAGATATTACAAAAGAGAAAATCTACCAAAAAGAGTTAGAGCATACAAACATAACAGACCCTCTTACAAAGATAAGAAACAGGTACTACTATAATGAGCAGATAAAGAAGGAGAGCTCAAATGCAAACCGCTATTTTTATCCGCTTTCACTTATTGTTTTTGATATAGACTATTTTAAGAAGATAAATGACAGCTATGGTCATGACATTGGAGATGATGTTCTTGTTGAGTACACGAGGTTAATAAGTTCACACTTAAGAAACGGCGATATTTTTTGTAGAATTGGGGGAGAGGAGTTTACGCTTATACTTCCGCATACAGATAGAGCAAGTGCATATAAAATAGCCGAAAAATTAAGAATGATGGTAAGGATGCATAAAAAGATAGTTCCTATTACTATGAGTTTTGGGGTTGTAGAGTTTGCTAAAGGGGAAGAGTTAGAGCATCTTTTTAAAAGAGCAGATGAAGCACTCTACAGCGCTAAAGATGCCGGTAGAGACAAGGTCATGGTTAGATAATGCAGTATGAAAGTGAACTAAAAGCGCTTAAAAAATCTAAAAGATATAGACAAAGAGAGCTCTATGATGAGACTCTTTTAGATTTTGCTTCAAACGACTACCTCGGTCTTGCACACAATAAAGAGCTACACACTCTTACATGCCAAAGGCTCTCAGAGATGGCGCTTCATAGCGCAAAGGCCTCACTTCTAGTAAACGGATATCATAAAATTCATAAAGATTTTGAGTCTGCACTTTGCGAGGCAAACGGTTTTGAAGATGGAGTGATTTTAGGAAGCGGATTTAATGCAAATATAGCTCTAGTTGAGGCTCTTGTTAGACGCGGCGATACTCTTTTTATGGATGAGAAGTATCATGCTTCAGGGGTGCTTGCCTCAAACATAAAGAGCGTAGATGTAAAATTTTTTTCTCATAACAACATGCAAGAGCTAGAGGAGTTGTTAAAATCATCCGGTGCAAAGCGCAAAGTAGTGGCAGTTGAGGGAATCTACTCCATGGATGGCGATTTGGTAGATAGAGAAATCTTTGATATTTGCGATAGATATGATGCTATTTTGATAGTAGATGAGGCTCACAGCAGCGGAGTAGTAGGAGAAAACCTTATGGGGGTTTTTGACCACTATAGGGTTGGCATAAAATCAAATTATATTAAGATGGGAACACTCGGCAAAGCTTATGGTAGTTTTGGTGCTTTTATACTCGCATCTTCACATATAGTTGAGTATCTAATTAATCGAGCAAAGCCAATTATTTATGCAACTGCTCTCTCTCTTTACGACACACTTCTAGCGCATAATGCTCTTAAATATATTTTGCAAAACAGAGAGCTTTTAAAGAGTGAGATAAAAGAGCGACAGAAGATTGTTTATGAGGAGCTTGGAATTAAAGTAGATGGCTTGATAGTCCCAATGCTCATAAATGATAATAAAAGGGCAGTAGAGATTCGCAATGAGCTTAAAAACCTTGGGTTTGCAGTGGGCGCTATAAGACAGCCGACAGTTGAGCGTGCTATCATTCGTTTGATAGCAAGAAGAGGCGAGAGTTGCGATATGTTAAGAGAGTTGTGTATAAATTTAGCTAAAATAAAATAATGAATATATCAAAACTGCAAATAACAATCCAAGAGAAAAATTTAGTCGATATCGCATTTAAAATCTCTTCTTCTTTAGCACTTGTCGGGCAGAGCGGAAGCGGCAAAAGTTTAACTATTAAAGCCCTGCTTGGAATGCTCCCAGACACCATGAGGTGTGAGTTAGAGCATGACAGCAGTTTTGATTTGATTGCGGGAGAGAGTTTGGCATTTGTTCCTCAAAACCCGTTTACCGCACTATCTCCGCTTACAAAGATAAAAAAACAGTTTTTTATACCAATGAGCAAGGTTGAGAAGCTCTTTGAGCAGGTTGGATTAGATCTCTCTCTTTTGGAGAGGTTTGCACCGGAGCTCTCAGGTGGACAGCTTCAAAGAGTTGTCATTGCTATGGCACTAAGTCATGACCCAAGACTTATTTTGCTTGATGAACCTACAACAGCGCTTGATCCGGCAAACAGAACCATGATTTTGAATCTTTTAAAAGCGTTGCAGGCAGAGTTTGGTTTTAAAATGCTTTTTGTTACACATGACATGAATTCTGCTAAAATTTTATGCGAAGATATCTGTGTTATAAAAAATGGGAAAGTTATAGAGAGTGGAAATATGGAAGATGTTTTAAAAAATCCGCTTGATGAGTATACAAAAGTTTTAATCGGTGCAAATTTTGCAAATAGGAGTTTTAGAGTATGAAAATGGTTAAAAATATATTTTTTACACTTTTTTTCCTTGGGCTATTAACTCCTTTTTTGCTTCTTGGCTATTTTTTGACGGTAGAAGATTATGATATATCATCCCTAAAAGAGTACAAGCCATCTCTAACGACACGGTTTTATGATAAAAACGGTGAAAAAATTGCAAATATTTTTGAAGATAAACATAGATACTATGCCTCTTTTAGTGAAATCCCTCCAAGAGTAATAGAAGCACTTCTAGCTATAGAAGATACAACTTTTTTTGAACATCCCGGCATAAACATAGATGCGATTTTTAGAGCAATCATTAAAGATATAAAAGCAGGAAAGCTTGTGGAAGGTGCGAGTACTATCACGCAACAACTTGTAAAAAACAAACTCTTAACTAGAGATAAAAAGATTTCAAGAAAGATAAAAGAGGTCATCTATGCACTAAAGCTTGAGATGGTTTTAAGCAAAGAGGAGATTTTAGAGAGGTATCTAAATGAGATATATTTCGGGCATGGGTATTATGGAATTAAAACGGCGGCTGATGGCTATTTTCGTAAAAAACTTCATGACTTGACTTTAAAAGAGATGGCAATACTTGTGGGTCTGCCAAAAGCGCCAAGTACATACGCGCCTACAAAAAATTATGAAATTTCAATGGGTAGAGCAAATCGTGTGATAGCTAGGATGTATGCCCTTGGGTGGATAGATGAGGATACATATAATGATGCTCTTCTTGAAAATCCGCAAGTCTTTGATGACACGCTTACACAAAATAGCGCACCTTTTATAGTAGATGAAGTGTTAAGAAGAGCAAGCGAGTTTGGTATAGATGATATAAAAAGCGGCGGATATGAGATATATACTACAATAGATATGAGACTTCAAGAAGCAGCAAGGGAGTCACTCAAAAAAGCGTATGATATGTCTGTAAAAAGAATTGAGGGGTATGAAGCTAGAGAGAAGCGAAGGTTGCAAGCAGACCAAGAGCTAGAGCAGAGCACGGATATATCCCTTTTAAACGGTGCGCTTGTATCACTTGACTCAAAAACTGGAGATATTTTAGCACTTGTCGGAAGTGTCGATTATCAAAAAAGCCCATACAACAGGGCTACACAAGGACGTCGCCAGCCAGGATCGGCATTTAAACCCTTTATATATCAAGTTGCTATAGATTTGGGTTATTCGGGAGCTACGGAACTTATAGATATTGCCAGAACATACACATACGAGAAAGATGGCGAGGAGCTTAAGTGGCAGCCGAAAAATTACGAAAAAAACTACAAGGGTATTTTAACTCTTAGAGAAGCACTTGTTCACTCAAGAAACTTGGCAACAATAAACCTTGTAAACGAGATTGGGTTGAGTGCACTTTTAAAGGAGTTTAGAAAGTTCGGCATTGCCAATCTTCCTCCTGATCTCTCAATTGCTCTAGGGAGTATCACGCTCTCTCCTTTAGAGCTTGCAAAATACTACACCTCTTTTGCAAATGGCGGTATTCAGGTTGAGCCAAATATTGTTCGTTATATTGAAAAAGGCTCTACTACCGTTTATGAGAAGACGGAGCGAACCCGTTTTATAACAGAGGAGACTCAAGCCTATATAATGACTACAATTCTTCAAGATGTTATAAAAAGCGGAACAGGAAGAAGAGCAAACGTAAAAGGCATAGAGCTAGCTGGAAAGACAGGAACTACAAATAACAATATAGATGGTTGGTTTAGCGGCTACTCTCCTACTATAGAGACTGTTGTATGGTTTGGAAATGACGATAATACGCCAATGCATAAAAGAGAGACAGGCGGAAAGATTGCCGCACCGGCATTTGCTATGTTTTACAAGAGTGTGTTAAAGCTCTATCCTCAGATTCAAAGAGAGTTTGAAAAGCCTACGGGAATAATGGAAGTTAACATAAAGGGAAAAAAAGAGTTCTTTAGCGATAAGTCAAGACCACCTCGTGTAGAGACGGAAGTAAATGCAGAGGAGACGCTACTCTTTTAAAAGTAGTACCCTAAACGGAGTTCAACAGCGTTATCTCCTGCCGTATCGCTTAATCCATATGTGTAACTAAAAGTTGTGAACCAGTTTTTATCAATAGAGTAAAAGGTGTATAGAGTTAGTGTTTCAATATTTTCTGTATCTTTATATATACTTTCACTATTTGTGTAGTAACTGCTTATATATAGAGCATTTAAAGGATAAAATCCTGCACCGCCGCTATATGAGTTTGTGTTTTGGTATGAGACTACTCCTGCAATATCGTCGTCGTTGAGAACTGTGTAGCTATATCCTCCAAATAGATTTATATCTTCTGCCGTATAGCTAAAATTAGCAGAGGCTACAACATCCATATTGTTGTTATTAAACCCTGTATCATAGGTTGGGAGGATAACACCTCCACCTAGCCTCAAAGAGACTCTCTCAAAGATAGAGAGTGTGTAGTATGCACCTAAAAATGAGTCGTTCATTCCGCTATCATCATCTGAGTTGTAGTACGAAGTGCTTGCTTGAAGAGAGAACTCTTCGTAGTAGTAATCCACCTGTAGAGTTTGCGAGAAAGTATCTACATTTCTATTTGTCGCATAATCGGCTTCTGAAAAACCAATACCATATATTATGCTAAAATGCTCTTCACTCCACGCTTTTTTTATAGTACATCCATATATATCTACTAGTTCGTTAAAAGGGGTGTTAGGACATCTATCTACACTATCCTCTACACCATCCATGTCATAGTCGCTGTAGGCTTGGAGACTAAGCAAAGCCGTTGTTAAAAATATTAGCGCTTTTTTAAGCATCTGTTCCCTTTTGTGGTATTTTTATTTTAAGGTCTATCTCTTCTTCATAAACCTATTTGGTGTGCTGCCTGCATCGGGAGCACTGTTTTTGTTTTGCTGCATAAACTGCGAGCCTATTTGGTTTTGATTCATTCTTTGGCTCTCTTGTCTTTGCATAGTCTCATCCATCTGTTTTACCTGAGATCTCTCTCTTGTTTTGAGTTGCGTAGAGTCTGCTTCACTATTTGATATAAACTTCTCTATAGCAGCTGTTCTCTCCTCTTGGCTTAGAGTTGAGAGAGTAGTTTTAAACTTATTCATAAGTTCAACTCTCTCTTGCGGTGTTGCTGTCTTTAGAGCTTCTATTTGAGCATCTACATCAACTTCGGCCATGCATAAGCTAGTAAGTAGCATAAGAAGTACACCTAATCTTGCTGTTTTCATTTTAAATCCTTCTGTTTAGATAGTAAAAGTATCGCGCATAATCATTACTCTTTTATAAGTAAAGCATTATCTAAGTATAAGCTTAGAGAGATTAAGAGAGAAGTTACTTCCGACTCCAATCTCACTGCTTAGGCTTATCTCTATGTCCAACTCTTTACATAATTTTTTAACTATATGAAGACCGATTCCAAGTCCTCTCTCTTGCTCTTTATAAAATCTATCAAAAACCTGTTTTGTATTTTTTATACCTCTACCTGTGTCTGTTACATGTAAGATACTATTTTTCGTATCATAGCTTATTTTTACAATACCGCCGGATCTATTATATTTTGCGGCATTTGTTAAAAGATTATCTATAATACGTAAAAAAGCATCTCTATCGCTATAGATATATACATCTTTTAGAGTGATTTTAAACTCGACATCCGGATAGCTTTTCTCTAGTATGTAAACATCTGATTGTATGATGTTTTTTAAATCAATTCTCTCTTTTTTTTGTATGTGATTTTGTAGATATGAGCGAAGATGTCGTTGTAAATTTAGTATATTTTCAATGCTCATCTCAATTCTTTTTAACTTCTCGCTTTCTCCTATCTCGCTTTTTAACATCGCACTATTTAGCCTAAGGGAGGAGAGTGGAGTGTTAAAATCATGAAGTATATCTTTAATAAACTCCTGTGTCAAAAGCAGTGCATTTCTAAGAGGATAAAGTGCATATATTGAGAATAATATAGAGAGCAAAAAAACAATTCCAAGGATTGCCAAAAAGTTATAAAGCGCCTTTTTTTGGAGAGTTTTTAGTGCTATATCATAGTTGTGCGCACTGAAATTGAGGTGCATAATATATTTTTGAGAGTTTGGGATAGGGTAGTAGCTATTAAGACCGCTCTTATCTTTATAGAGTGTATATAGTTTCTCCTCTTTTGGCTCTATAAAGTCTATCTCAAACTCCTCACACTTTAAATCAAAACTACATAGCCTCATCTTTGAGAAGAGCTGTTCATCAAGAGTTTGAATCTCCTTTGTGTAGTTTATGTAAAAAAGAGTTGCTATTAAGATGCCAAGAGAGCCAAAAAAGAGTGCAAAACTTTTTATAAATGATTCAAACTCCGCTCTACTCAACTATATACCCTATGGAGCGTAGATTTTTTATATTTAGTCCGGTTGTCTGTTTGAGTTTTGTAATTGCAACTCTAAGTGCGGATGAGGAGGGTTTCTCTAAACACTCAAGAAGCCTCTCTTGGGTAATAACCTGCCCGATATTTCTTATAAAGAGGCTAAAGAGCTGCTCTTGAACCTCTCCAAGAGCTAATGTTTTTGCAAATCTTTTTAGAGTTTTTGTTTTAGGGTCATACTCCAAATCTCTATATTTGATTGTAGAGTTCTTATCTCCTAGTTTTGCGTTAACTCTAATTAGAAGCTCTTGGGGAAAAAACGGTTTTTTTATATAATCCTCTGCACCGATAGAAAAAGCCTTAGAGATAGAGTCTAAATCTACTAAAGCACTTATAAATACGGTAGGGGTGTCATCTTGCGCACCTCTAAGAGATTTTAGAAGCTCAAGACCATTCATGTCAGGAACGTTTATATCAAAAATATATAAATCAAAACTACCTTCATATGTAGCATCAAGCAGCTCATCGCCGCGTTTTACGAGCATAACGGAGTAGCCGTTAGACCTCAAAAGCTCAACAAGCGTTTGACCTAGTAGGAGATCATCTTCTAAAAGTAGTATTCTTTTTTTCATACTTAATTATATTACAAAAATGTTAGCGATTAGTTACTTGGAGAGTCTAATAATTTATACCGAAGAGAATTAATAGTAAAATCGAGTATGAGCAAAATAATTCTAATAATTTTTATATCAATGTTAAACCTTATGGCTGATGAGGCGAGAGAGATAATTAAAAAACTTGATGAGAACTTCAGAGGCAAAAGTATCTATATGAAGTTAGAGATGAAGATACTCTTTATGGGGCATGAGAGAAGCATGAAGATGCAGAGTTACTCAGAGGGAACAAAAAAGAGTTTTGTAAAAATTACCTACCCGCCAAAGGATAAGGGGATTACCTTCTTAAGCCTTGATGGACAGATGTGGCAATATGTACCAAAAATAGAGAGGATTATAAAGATACCATCCTCCATGATGCTTCAAAAATGGATGGGAAGCGATATAACAAACGATGATATAGTCAAGCAGAGCTCAATAGTAGAGGATTATGAGCCAAAAATCATAAAAAAAGAGGGAAGCCTCGTGACAATCGAGCTTTTACCAAAAGAGAATGCCCCTGTTGTTTGGGGAAAAATAGTGCTAAATATAGATACAAAGAGTTACACATCCTCTAAAGATATATTTTATGATGAAGAGGGCAAAGAGGTAAGGTATTTTATATATGAAAATGTAAAAAAAGTAGGTAACTACTACATTCCGACATACTGGAGAGTTCAATCAAGCGATGTTGAGGGCAGATACACTGAGATATTTTTAGAAGAGGTTGAGTATGACACAAAAATCTCAGAGGAGTATTTTAGAAAAAGTGCCTTAAAGAGATTTTCAAAGTAGGATGAGCAGAGATGTTTAAACTAGCACTTAAAAATACTCTTTTTTATAAGGGACGCTCCATTACAACGGCTGTTTTGACCTTTGCATCGACGATACTTTTTATACTATATATCTCTTTGTTAAACGGCTCTCATAAATCCATGCTTGAGAATTCTCTAAAAATTTATACAGGTGCTATAGAGATTTACCATAAAGGCTATCGTGATATCGGCGGCAATGAGTATCTTATACAAGACGTTAAGGCAATTACCGACAAACTAGCTAAAATAGACGCCATTGAGGCTTACAGCTCAAGGTATGAGACATACGGTCTGCTCTCAAACAAAGAGCACTCTGCCGCAGCCATGGTCGCTGGGATAGAGCCCAAGAGGGAGAAGATTTTAAGCTCTCTTGAGTCGGCTCTTAGAGAGGGTTCTTTTTTAGATGAAAACTCCGCAAACTGTCTCTATATGGGCATTGAGCTGGCAAAAAAATTAAAGCTTGGCATTGGCGATGAGGTTGCTTTTATCGGGAGTGCAAGTGATGGCTCTTTTGCGGCTGACATTTTTAGGGTTTGTGCAACATTTAAAACAGGCTCTTTTGAGTTTGATTCAAGTGCTTCATTTATTACAAGAAGTTATTTTGATGAGCTGATGTATGCAAAAAACAGAGCTTCATATATAACGATAAAGCTCAAAAATATAGAGGATGCAGAGGAGGTAAATAGTCAAATCATCACAATGATTGATGATGAGAGTTTAGAGTCTCTTACATGGAAAATTCTTATGAAAAATATGGTTGAGAGTATGGAGATTGACGCTGTTTTTGGGTATATTTCCCTCTCTTTATTTATGGTTGTAATCTTTTTTGTGATTATGATTTACGGTTTTATAAACGTCAGCTCTCGCATAAAAGGGTTTGGTATTTTGCGTTGCATCGGGCTCTCAAAGAGAGATGTTTTTTTGCTTCTTTTTTATGAAATATTGATTCTTACTATCTTGGCGACTGCCTTAGCTGCGCCGATAGCCGCTTATATCTGCTACTACTACAGCATAAATCCCATTGTTATAGAGGGGATAGCCGACATGTATAAGGATTACGGAATTATCTCAAATGAGATACCTTTTGATTTTAATCTAGTTACATTCGGCTGGAATTTAGGGGTTATATATCTGTTAAACTTTTTGAGTATTTTATACCCCTACATGTATATAAACTCATTTGGACCTTTTGAGGCGACAAGACATGTATAAGCTCATACTAAAACTAGCATGGAAAAACTCATTTTTAAGACGCGTAAGAACGCTTCTTGTTATCATTATGATTGCGGTGAGCATGAGCATGATGCTTGTGCTTGAAGGTGTTTATGACGGCTTAGTTAAAAATATGGTAGATAAAAATAAAAGAAGCCAGAGCGGAGATATTAGCATTTTTGCAAAAGAGTATAGAGTAAGCAGAGATTTAGCAAACAGGATAAAAAATGCAGATGAGATAAAAGCCCAACTGCAAAGCACAAAAGGCGTAGAGGCGGTTGTGTTAAGAGTAAAAGCGGACGGTCTGCTCTCTACTGCTAGAAAATCATCGTTTGCATCGCTCATCGGCATAGATTTAAAAGAGGAGGAGCGTTTTGGAAAGTTTAGCGAGTTTTTAAAAGAGGGTGTTATTGATTTTCAAAAACAGGGTGCTATCGTAGGGATAGAGCTAGCAAAAACATTAAAACTTCGCATAGGCTCTAAAGTCGTCTTTTCTACTCAAGATATAAAGGGCGAGATAAACTCTATAGCACTTCATGTTAGAGCAATTGTCCAGACTACAAATATCGGACTTGATAAGGGCGCTATTTTTATAGATATTAATCAGGCGCACAAATTTCTAGGAACTACCTCACAAGATGCTATGCAGATTGCTATTAGAGGCGAAGATAGAGAGCTTTACGGCAAACTAAAGAGGGCATTTCCAAACCTCGATGTTAAAGAGTTTTTAGAACTTCAGCCCATGATGAAGATGATGCAGGATGTGATGATTATATTTAACTCCGTAACATTTTTAATAGTTATGGGCGTTGTTTTTATAGGGATTTTTGGTGTAATGTATGTCTCTATACTAGAGAGAGTCCGTGAATTTGGCATCATGATAAGCTTAGGTATGCCCTACAGATATATAAGAGCGCAGATATTTTTAGAGTCTATAGTTGTCGGGCTTCTTGGATATCTCGCAGGAGCGGTTTTAGGAGCCATCTTACTTATATATCTTGAGCGTTACGGAATAGATTTGAGTGCATTTTCAGATGCTTTGGAGATGTGGGGCTATGAGGCGGTAATATATGCCACTATAAAAGTCTCTTACTTTACTACCACCTTTGGAGCAATTATAACCGCGTCACTACTTAGCGTAATTATTCCGCTCTCAAGGATAAAAAAACTCAACCCCATAGAAGTGATAAAGGCTGACAAATGATAAAATTACAAAATGTAAATAAGTATTTCTACAGAGGTGAGCCAAGAGAGGTTCATGCGCTTCGTGATATAAACTTAATCATAGAAGCCGCAGAGTTTACTCTTTTTCGTGGACCTTCGGGATGTGGAAAGACTACACTCTTAAATGTCATAGGAGCACTTGAGAGCTGTGATAGCGGAGAGATTTTTCTTAAAGAAAGAGAGATAACGGCTCTGAGTGAAGAGGAGAGGACAAAGTTAAGACTCCATGAGATGGGTTTTGTATTTCAAGCCTACAATCTCATTCCTGTTTTAAATGTTGAAGAGAACATCGGCTTTGTTATGAGACTTCGCAGCTTTAGCGAGGAGGAGATAAAGCAGAGAGTTCTGGAGGTTGCAACACTTTTGAAGATTGATGATAAGCTAAAATCACTTCCAAATGCTCTAAGCGGAGGACAGCAGCAACGTGTGGCAGTCGCACGCGCAGTAGCCGCAAAGCCAAAAATTATACTAGCAGACGAGCCTACCGCAAATCTTGATTCTAAGAATTCTGAGATACTTATTGGGATGATGAGAGAGTTAAATGAGAGAGAGGGGATTAGCATCCTGTTTGCTTCACATGATGAGCTTATTATGAGAAGTGTAACAAGAGTCCTCACGCTAATTGATGGCGCAGTTGCAGATGATTATAAACAGTAAAAAATTACTCTTTTTTCTACCTTTTGTTGCCACAACGCTCTTTGGAGATATTAGTTATAAAGTAGAAAATACTAACATTACACTCTCTCAAGGAAAGAGCATTGCAGAGGATAAAAGATATGTTTATAACTACAATAGAGCTAGAGCCTATGTCAACTACACAAATGAGGGCTATTTTGCAAGCGTAATCGGTGATGTGGTAAATTATTTAGGAGATAGCTATACAAGCTCAAGTGGTTTTGAGTACCTAAAAAACTCCCATGCCAACACCCCTTTTAGGGCGCAGACAAATTTTAAAGATTATGGCGATGGTTCAATTTATGCAAAACTCTATAGAGCCTATGTGGGGTATGAGGATTCAAAAAACAGAGTAGTAGCGGGCTTGCAAAATATATCTATGGGGGTAGGGCGTATATGGACACCGACAAATATCTTTAATCCAAAAAATAGTTATGCGATAGAGCCGGATGAGATATATGGAGTAAGTGCCGCCTCCTATGTCAGACACTTAAGTGATACTTCACGAGTCATTTTTGTAGCGAGTCAAAATGCAGAAAAAAAGTTCAAGTATGCAGGAGGGTACAAAGGGTATCTTGGCTTTGTGGATATTGGAGTCAATGTTGTAGAGTCTAAAAAAACTAAAATGCTAGCCTATGAGATAGAGGGGAATCTAGCAGATACTGGGATAGAGTTAAGAAGTGAAGCGGGTTATATAAAAAGCACTCTTTTTAATGATCTAAAGCAAGAGTATGAGACAGAGTTTTTTCAAGGAATTTTAGGAGCGGAGTATGGTTTTAGAAATGGTGTGAGCGTGGTGTTTGAGACGCTGTATAGTTCAAAAGATTTTACAAACAAAGAGAGAGCTTTAAATCTAAATTCGGATATTTTATCAAATCTCCTAAGTGCTAATTTTTATAGTGGAGTGACACTCTCTTATAGTTTCAATCTTTTTTTAGAAGCCTCTTTGCTTTATATAGAGAGCTTTGGAGATAAAAATTCACGTTTTGTATCGCCGAGCTTGAAATACACGCTAAACGATTACAACAGTTTTACAATAGGCGCACAGATACTAAACGGCAAAGAAGAGAGTGAGTTTGGAGCTTATGAAAACAGTTACTTTTTTAAATGGTGTTTATCTTTTTAAGCGCCAAAGGAGGTAATTCCTTTGGCGCTTAAATCTTTCTGCCTCGTATGAGGCAAGCTTCAGTGCCACAGCGGCTAGCGCAGCTAAAGGAATTACTTCCTTTAGCGTTCAAATCTAATAAAACGCTCTATTTAGTGCGCAGAACATAGCTTTTATGGAAGCCGTTGCTATATCGTTGTCTGCGCCTACTCCAAAGCATGAGAGAGTATCCTTTGTCTCTATCTCTATGTAAGCGATAGCCTTTGCAGAGCTTTTATTTCCAAGAGAGTGCTCATAGTATGAGTTGATGCTAAATTCGTTTTGATAATTTTTCATCAAAGCATCTTTACATGCATCAACAGGACCGTTTCCTTCTCCATCGGCTACAATCTCTTTGCCATCTTGGGAGTAGGTTAAAGTACATTTTGATATGCCTTTGACACTTGAGACGGTAAAGTCAACTAAAGAGATATGCTCTTTTATCTCAAAATAGTTCTTCTTAAAAATCTCAAATATCTCTTCAGAGCTTAGCTCTTGACCTTTTTTATCACTTACTTCTTGAACCAGTTTACCGACTTCGGGATGCATCGCTTTTGGAAGCTGATAACCGAAATTTTTCTCTAGTATGTATGCTACACCGCCTTTGCCCGATTGTGAGTTTATGCGGATAATGCTCTCATAGCTTCTACCTACATCCTCAGGGTCTATCGGAAGATACGGAACTTCCCAGAAAATCTCATTTTTTGATTTTCTGTGAGCCAAGCCTTTGTTGATAGCATCTTGATGTGAGCCTGAAAAAGCGGTATAGACAAGCTCTCCGACATAAGGGTGACGCACATGAGTCTCTATCTCGGTACATCTCTCAACTACTTCTAAAACTTTGTTTACATCGCTAAAGTCAAGATTTGACTCTACCCCTTGTGTAGTCATATTTAAAGCAAGAGTTATAATATCAACATTTCCCGTTCTCTCGCCGTTACATAGAAGTGTTCCCTCTACTCTGTCGGCTCCTGCTAAAAGTGCTAGCTCAGTAGCGGCTACGCTTGTTCCTCTGTCGTTATGAGTGTGAGTTGAGATAATTACGTTCTCACGGTTATCTAAATGCTCGCTCATCCACTCTATTTGGTCTGCATAGATATTTGGCGTTGCCATCTCAACGGTTGCAGGTAAGTTTATAATCACTTTTCTGTTTTCGTTAATGCCCCATCTTGCAGTCACGGCATTGGAAATCTCTGCCGCAAACTCTAGCTCTGTTCCCGTAAAACTCTCAGGCGAGTACTCTAAAAATATCTCACCGTCATGTTTTTCTTCAAACTTTTTAACCAAATCAACACCCTCGAGTGCTAGAGCTATAATCTCCTCTTTTGATTTTTGAAAAACTATCTTTCTTTGAGCAGTCGATGTTGAGTTGTAAAGATGCACGGTCGCTTTTTTTACGCCCTTAAGAGCTTCAAATGTTTTTGCAATAAGATGCTCTCTTGCTTGGACTAAAACTTGCACCGTGACGTCATCGGGAATAAGATTATCATCAACAAGGCGGCGCAGGAAATCAAATTCTACTTTCGATGCGGATGGAAAACCAACCTCTATCTCCTTAAATCCGATTTTGAGTAAGAGTGTGAAAAGTTCAAGTTTTTTGTTCATGTCCATAGGGTTTACAAGTGCTTGATTACCGTCACGTAAATCAACGCTGCACCACTTTGGAGCTTTTGTTATGCTGTTAGAAGGCCATTTTCTATTTGGCAAATCTATCTTTGGATAAGGGCGATATTTTCCCTCTGGAATATTTTTCATAATATACCTTTAAACTTGAAATTCAATAATACACTCTTACGTAGAATTATTGTGATGCGAATTATAGCGAATTTACGATTAGTCGAGTGTTTGAAAAGGGGAGTAATCCCGCAAAAAAGCAGGATTTAAAGTTTTAGCACTGGTATGTAGTTTTAAACTCATAAGCAGTAGGGCGACCCTCATCCGGCCATACGTCACGCTTAAACCTGTAGTCCTTGTATGCACTGATAAACTCTTGTGTAAAGACAGGCTTTAAGAAGTCATTATTGCGGATAAGTGCCTCTAGTGAGCCGCGAAGCGTGTGCGGCATTTGAGGAATACCTTTTTCACGGATTTCATCTAAGGAGAGCTCAAAAAGATCTTCATCCATCGGACCGATTGGAATATCTTTGTTTTTTATACCGTCTAGTCCAGCCATTAACATAGCAGAGAACGCTAGGTACGGACATGCAGTCGAGTCTGGAAATCTCATCTCAACACGTGTTGATTTCTCTCCTGAACCATAAGGAATACGGCAAGATGCAGAACGGTTTTGCATAGAGTAGGTCAAAATTGAAGGGGCTTCAAATCCGGGAACAAGTCTCTTGTAAGAGTTTGTCGTAGGGTTTGTAAATGCTGCAAGAGAGCGAGCATGTTTAAATACACCTCCGATGTAGTGAAGCGCCATCTCGCTTATGTTGGCATAGTTGCCTTTTTCATAAAAAAGGTTTTTGCCTTCCTTCCAGAGGGATTGGTGTACATGCATACCGTTACCGTTATCGCCAAATATCGGTTTTGGCATAAACGTAGCAGTTTTGCCGTTTAGGTGTGCAACCATTTTTATAACATATTTTAGCTTTTGTACATTATCAGCCGCAGTAATCATATCTGAAAAAACGACACCGATTTCGCCTTGTCCTTGAGCAACCTCATGGTGACCAAGAACTACCTCTAAGCCGACTTGCTCTAAAACCATCATCATCTCAGCTCTTAAATCAACCATACTGTCAGTTGGAGCTACAGGAAAGTAACCGCCCTTGTTTCCGGGTCTATGACCTGAATTGTACATATCTGCATAGTTAGTGTTGGAGTTCCACTCGCCCTCTTCGGTATCGATTTTGTATCCCGCTTCATTTGGGTTGTCGATAAATTGAATATTATCAAAAACAAAGAACTCATTTTCAGGTCCAAAGTATGCAGCGTCAGCAATTCCCAAAGAGTCTGCATGTGCTAATGCAGCTTTTGCTATTGAGCGAGGGCACCTCTCATACATACGGCTTTTATATATATCATAAACATCACAAAAAATAATTATTGTAGGGTCTGCGGTAAAAGGGTCTAAAAATGCTGTAGGAACGTCAGCTTTTAAAATCATATCCGATCTATTAATAGGCTGCCATGCATCAATTGATGATCCGTCAAATGGGAAGCCGTTTTCTAATATTTCTCTATCTATTGCACTCATGCGGTAGCTTACATGATGCCAAGCGCCTTTAATATCTGTAAATCTTAAATCTACGAATTGAACATCATTTTCCTCGCAAAAAGCAAAAAACTCTTCTATGTTGTTAACAAATTTTCCCATTATCTCTATCTCCTAGATTTTATGAATAATATTAATAACAGTATATCTAATTTATTTTTGTAAAAAAAAGATTGACTGCTTAAAATTTAATCAGTTTTGCTACTTTTTTATAGAATTAGTTAAAAAGTTTAATCTCCCCGCCTTGCTCGGCATATAACATGAGGTTTGCAATATTTACGCTTCTATCACATGAGCGTTCCAGTTTTCTAAGACTTCCTAAAATTTTTACATAATCAATGGAGAGCTCTTTTTCATCTATAATTTTGTTTAGTATCTCTTTTTCAAGAACGCTAAAGAGGTCATCATTCATGCTCTCTTCTACTAATACTTTTGTGTATGTATGTTCGTAGTTGCAATTTTCATACTCATTAAAACACTCTAAAATATACTTAAGAGCATTTACGCTGCTTTTGTGAAGCAGTAAAATAGTAGGTTTTAACGGCTCAATATTAAAATCATTGTTTATATGTTGACTCATTCTGCGGGCATATTTTTTAACTCCCTCTCCGGTGCGGACAATCTCATTTGTCATCTTTAGATATGCCACTAAAAACCTAAGCTCTTTTGCTTCAGGTCCAAAAAGTGCAAAAGTTTTTATAATTTCATTATCTATATCATCGCCTTTTAGACCTATTTTGGAAAGGCTTCTCTCTACCTCTTTGAATTTAACTTTATCGGATAATTTAAAAGCCTCCAAAGAGAGCTCATCAGCCGTAGTTATATCCATAAGAAGATTAGATATCTTCTCTCTTATACTCTTTATCTTTTCATCATATTTACTCAACATATCTATCCTTTATTATCAACCGAATTTTCCGGTTATATACTCTTCTGTTAATCTCTCTTTTGGTGTTACAAAAAGCTCTTCCGTGCGACCTAGTTCTACAAGTTCACCCAAATACATAAAGCCGGTATAGTCACTTACCCGTGCGGCTTGCTGCATATTGTGTGTAACTATGATTATTGAAACCCTCTCTTTTAGACCGACAATTAGCTCTTCAATTCCTGCCGTGGAGATAGGGTCAAGTGCAGATGTCGGCTCGTCAAAAAGTAGAACCTCGGGCTCAACAGCAATTGCTCTTGCAATGCAGAGTCTCTGCTGCTGTCCGCCGGATAGCCCGTTTGCATCATGCCCCAATCTATCTTTGACCTCTTGCCAGATTGCCGCATCTTGGAGTGCTTTTTTAACTCTGCCTTGAAGCTCTGTCTTGTTTTTAACTCCTTGGAGTCTGAGTCCATAAGCAACGTTATCAAATATACTCATAGGAAAAGCGGTAGGTTTTTGAAAAATCATACCTATTTGAGTTCTAAGTTTTATCAAATCCTCATTCTTAGTCAAGATATTTCTATCTTTAAATATAATCTCTCCGCTATATCTGTTTGCTGGATAGAGGTCATGCATACGGTTAAAACTTCTAAGAAGCGTTGTTTTTCCACATCCGGATGGCCCTATTAGTGCAGTAATGTTATGTTTTGCAATAGGCATGGTCAGTTTTTTAATATTTGGCTCATCCGCACCTGCGTATGTAAACTCAAAGTTTTTGACTTCAAGAGCTTTCTCTTCTTTTATATCAACAATAGTTGCCATTATTTACCCTTTCTTTTTAATAAAAATAGTCGTCCTAGAACGTTAAGAGTCAAAATAAACATGCTGAGTATAAACGCAGCTGCCCATCCAAGCTTCTGCCAATCTTCATACGGACTTGTCGCATAGTTATACATTGTAACAGTTAGTGAAGCCATCGGCTGGCTCATGTCTGTGTTTAAAAAGTTATCGTTAAACGAAGTAAAGAGAAGCGGTGCAGTCTCTCCTGCAACACGAGCCACGCCAAGCAAAACTCCGGTTAATATACCGGCTTTTGCACCGCGGTAAACAACCTGAATGATAACTTTATATTTAGGTGCTCCAAGTGCAAATGCCGCCTCTCTTAGAGTTGATGGAACAAGTTGGAGCATATCATCTGTTGTTCTTAAAATAATGGGCAGCATTATAATCATAAGCGCGATAGAGCCTGCCCAGCCGCTAAACTGTCCGCTAGGGGCAACGACTATTGCATAGACAAAAGCACCGATTACAATACTTGGAGCCGACATCATAATGTCTGAAATATCGCGTATTATCTCTGAGAGCTTTGATTTTAGACCATACTCGCTTAGGTATGTTCCCGCCAAAATTCCAAGCGGAACACCAAAAACCGAGGCATATCCAACCAACATCAGTTGACCGATAAGGGCATGCTTTAAGCCTCCATTCTCATTTCCCGGAGGTGCACCTTCCTCTAGAAAGATAGTTGTACTCAACGCATCTACACCGTTTATGATTAAAATGCTAAGTATCCAAAGTAAAAAACCTATTCCTATGACGGCAGAGAGCGTGGAGAGTGCCATTACAATGCTGCTAGTTATGACTCTTTTTTGAGTATGTGTCACTGCCCAATCCTTTTTCTGCGTAAAAAGTAAAATTTAGCTATTGAGATAATTGTAAAACTTATAATAAGAAGCAAAAGAGATAGCTCAAACAAAGATGAGAAGTAAAGCTCCGTATCTGCCTCTGCAAACTCATTGGCAAGTGTTACGGGAATAGATGTTGCCGGTTGCGTTAAATCTGTTGATATTTTGTGAACATTTCCCATAACAAAGGTAACAGCCATAGTCTCACCGATTGCACGTCCAAGAGCCAAAATAAAAGAGCCGATAATTCCTGCTTTTGCATATGGAATAATGATATCTTTTATAATATCCCACTTAGTTCCTCCAAGTGCATAAGCCGACTCTTTTAAAATATCGGGAGTAGTATTCATGGCATCTCGCGTTACTGCTGCCATAAAAGGGAGTATCATGATAGATAGAACAACTCCAGCTGTTAACATGCTTATGCCTACACCGCCAAAGATATCGCGAATAATCGGAACAAAGTAAAAAAGTCCCCACATACCGTATATTACGGAAGGAATAGCAGCTAAGAGTTCTATAGAGACCCCGATAGGAGTTTTTATCTTTGCATGAGCAATTTCGCTTAAAAATATTGCAACTCCAATTGCGATAGGAACTGCTAAAATCATTGCCAAAAAGGTTGAGACAACAGAGCCGTAGATTGCAGGCAGCGCGCCAAATTTTTCAAGATTGGGTGCCCACTTTGTCTCAGTTAAAAAACTAAACCCAAAAGCTTCAATTGATTTTAGCGAGTGCTCAAAAAGTACGCCAAATATCCAAGCAACAAGAAGCAATACACTAATTGCTATAAGCTTTGTTGTGTTAGCAAAAACCTTATCTATAAGACTGTTCAACTCTTCCCTTTTTGTAAATTAAGTTTGGAATTTTATTTTATTCAGATTACAAAAAGGTTACAGAATGGTTATAAATAAAAGCTAGATTAAGATTAAGTTTATGCCACGGAGTAATAAGCATTATAATTTTTGTAATCATCTTGTAATATGGAGCAATTATAATTTCGCTAAACATTCAAAAAGGAAAACAAATGTTAAAGAAATTAGCTCTAGCTGCAATAGTCACCGCAGCATCAATTACCTCTTCGTTCGCATCTGACAAGATAAACGGTGCAGGCGCGTCGTTTCCGGCTCCGCTCTACTATGATTGGGCATTTAACTACAAGAAAGATACCGACAATCTTGTTAACTACCAGTCAATCGGTTCAGGCGGCGGAATCAAGCAGATCGCTAAAAGAGTTGTTGATTTCGGTGCATCTGATGAAGCTCTGGATACAAAAAAGCTTGCAAAAGATAAGCTTTTACAGTTTCCTGCAGTTATCGGCTCAATAGTAGTTGCTTTTAACGTAGAAGGAATTGCAGATGCAACTCTAAAACTAAGCAATGAAGTAGTTGCTGATATTTTCGCAGGAAAGATCACTACGTGGAATGATGCGGCAATCGCAGCAGATAACAAAGGTCTTAACCTTCCAAACCAAAAGATCATAGTTGTACACCGTTCAGACGGATCAGGAACTACATATAACTTCACATACTACCTGACAAAAAGTTCTAAAAACTGGAAAGAGAACTTCGGAACGGGCAAAGCTGTTGACTGGGCTACCGGTATCGGCGGAAAAGGTAACGAGGGTGTTGCAAGTTTGGTAAAACAGACTCCTTACTCAATAGGTTACATTGAAAACGCATATAAAGAGAAGAACAACTTAAGCGCGGCTGTTTTAAAAACTGCTAGCGGAAAATGGGTTGCTGCAACGGAAGAGAACTTCAAAGCTGCTGCAAAGTATGCTACTTGGACAAAAGAGGATCACTTTCACTCTGTTTTAGCTCTGCAGGCAGGCGATACTTCGTACCCGATCGTTGCGGCAACATTTATACTTCTTCCAAAAGAGAAGCCTGAGATGAACAAAAAGATATTAGAGTTCTTTGAGTACGCTTTCAAAAACGGTGACGAGAGCGCTAAGAAGCTAGGTTACATCCCTCTTCCAAAAGAGACTAAAGATATGATCAAAGAGTATTGGGCAGCAAATATAAAATAGTCATCCGTAATATATCCATTCTCATCAATTTTCTCTCCTAAGAAAATCTCCCGCAAAAGCCTCTGTGTCCGAAACGACACAGGGACTTTTTGCATTTAAGACAGCTCTTTTTGCTGTAATCTTTTCGTAACCTAACAATTTTATAATTCTCTCACAAAAAAACAAGGGATTCAAAAAATGAAAAAAATCGTTTTATCGACAATAGCTGCACTAGCGGTTAGCGCGACTAGTTTGAGTGCTGCACAGCAGTTTTATGTAGATGACAAAGGTCAAGTTTTTACAACAGCCGCTGAAGGGCGTACAGCTATTAATGTAGAAGAAGCAGGAAAAGTTCTTAACTCAGCAGAAGCACCGGAGAAAAAAACTAAAAATGGATTTTTTGATAGATTTCATGCAAAAGGGGATCTTAGATTAAGACAAGAGGTAATAGAAAAAGAGGGCAGTGCTGATAAAAACCGTGAAAGATATAGATTTAGATACTCTGTAAACTTTGATGCTACTGATAATATTAGACTAGAGACAGCGGTCTCGAGTGGTAAATATAACCCGACATCAGGAAATGTAAGCTTTAAAAGTGATGAAAATATTCAAGAGTATTTTATAGATGAGCTTAAAATCGACATACTTGCTCTTAAATACTCATTTGACAACTCATGGGTTAGAGTCGGTAAGCAGGCACACGATATCTATAGACCTATTAAAACACAACTTGTATGGGATAATGATATTCGTTTAGAGGGAATCAACTACGGTTATAAAGATGGCAATAGTATGATTAGAGTCGGTGCTAACAGAGTGCACAGAGAAAAAGATAACAGAGACGGTGATGATATCAATATTTTTTTAGCTCAGTATGTGCATACTCAAAAGCTTGACGATGCTAAGCTCAATTTGGGTGCTGCATATTACCATTATGACGGTGTAGAAGGTACTACGCATCCATATGACAGCGGATTTATGGGTAACACAAGCGAAACAGTAAATGGTGTTGATGTATATAAAGAAGATTATGGAATTGTAGAGGCTTTTGCTGAGATACAAGTTAAAGATCTAGTAATGGGTATGCCGGCTAAAGCAGCAGTAATATTAGCATATAACGCACTGGCAAGTGATGACAACTTTGGATATGACATAAGTGCAGAACTTGCTATGACTAAGAAGTGGAAAGCGGCTGTTACGTATAGAGATGTTCAAAAAGATGCAGTTTATGGAGCGCATAACGACTCTGACTTTAGCGGCGGTGGAACAGATAGTAAAGGTTACTATGTTAAAACAAAATATGCATTTGCTAAAAATGTAGATGTTGCCGGATGGTGGAACTGGAGTAAACTGGGTGATGCTGAACTAGATTTCCACCGTGTACAACTCGATGTTATTCTTAAGTTCTAATACTTTAAAAATAAATTTCATCTCTCCTCATTCTCCTCTCCCTAAGTCTAAAGTCTTTTATGGCTTTAGGCTTTTTCAAATATTATCTTTAATGAAATATTAAAGTTATGGCAGATAAAATGAAGCATATTGTGCATTATAAGGTTATTTTATGCTTAAAAGGGTTTTTTTAACACTTCTTAGTGCTTTTTTATTTATATCTTGTTCCTCCGATTATGATAAAAAATTAAAGATATCTGCCACAACTTGGATAGGCTATACGCCTCTTTTTTATGCCAAAGAGATGGGCTGGCTTGAGCCTTTAAATATTAAACTTCTAAATGTATCATCTCTTAGCGAGAATATGTACTTGTATAAAGCCGGAAGCTCAGATGCTTATGTCGGAACACAGTATGAGTACAACATATTAAGAAAAGAGGATTCAACTCTTATCCCTGTCATGATGTTTGACAAGTCACACGGCGGGGATGTTATTATGAGTAATTTCTCAATAGAGGAGCTGAAAAATAGCAGTAAGCCAATTGAAGCTTATCTGGAGATGGACTCTATAAACTATACTCTTTTTGAGGATTTTATAAAAAAAAGTGAGTTAGATGAAGAGCGCATAATATATATAAATCAAGACCAATCACATATATCAACAATAAAAGAGACCTCTTTGGGTAAGCCTATCATAATAGTTACATACTCCCCATATGACAATAAGTTACATAGTAAGGGTTTTAAAAAGATTG
>NZ_JALOAA010000067.1 GCF_023229025.1 Sulfurimonas sp. | reverse complement strand
GAATTAACACTCTATATTCTACCATCTTTGTATTTAAGCTAGCTTTCTATTTCTAAAAGCGACAACTATTACAATAAATAAAATCGTATATGTCACAGGCACAAAGTCCGGAATCGGAACAGGATCGCCCTTTGCATATGAGTGCATTCCTGCAAGGTAATAGTTTACTCCAAAATAAGTCATTAATACAGATGTAAATGAGAGTAAAGATATTACACTAAAGTTAAATTCACTATAAATTGACTTGATAAATCTCAAGTGAACTACTACTGCGTAGATAAGAATTGTCACAAGTGCCCATGTCTCTTTTGGATCCCAACCCCAATATCTACCCCAAGACTCATTTGCCCAGACACCGCCTATAAAGTTTCCAAGTGTTAAGAGTGCCAATCCTATCATTAGACTCATCTCATTAATAGAGTTTAACTCTTTTATGGAGAGTGATATATGTTTTTCATTGTTTTTTGTTTTAAATACAAACAGAAGAATAGTTATAAAGCCCAAAAGTGCGCCAAGCCCTAAAAAACCGTAACTTGCAGTGATGATTGCGACATGTATGCTTAACCAGTATGAGTTAAGAACAGGGACAAGATTTGTAACCTGCGGATTCATCCAGTTTAGGTGTGCAACAAAAAGAATAAGCCCCGTTAAGACGGCAGTAGAAGCCATAGTCATGGAGGAGCGTTTTGAGAAGAAAAGACCTGCTAAGATAGTTGCCCAGCTAATATATATCATAGACTCATAACCATCAGACCATGGCGCATGACCTGCAACATACCATCTAAGTCCAAGCCCAAAAGTATGCGCAACAAAGAGAACCGTCAATAACCACAGAGAGCTCTTCTCCAACACTTTGATGTTAAGTGCCGGTTTTAGTATCTTTATAAAACTTGCTATTAAAAGTATAAAACCAATTACTAAATAAAGAGGATATAGTCTTTCAAATATATTTGCATAGTTGTAGAGCATCTCTGCTCTAATTCTGTTCTCAGATGGCATAACAGAGACCCCATAAAACTTCTGGTACTGAGATATTTTCTCTATGACACTATCTGCATCTTTGAAATCTCCACTATTTATTGCGCTATCTAAAGCCGAAAAGTACTCAAATGCAATCTCTCTGATTTTAAGAGCATTATCTTGTGAAAATGTCTGGAGTGCTTCTATTGTTGCATACCATTTATTATTTATATCGTTTGGTTTTGGCCAAATTCTTACCAAATCACCCGTATAAACAGAAAATGAAATATTAACTCTCTCATCAACTTCTAATACTGCCTTATCAAATAGATCTCTGCTTTTAGGCTCTTTTCTAGCAGCACTATCAACCTGCTCAATTAGCTTATAAGTTCCAAGATCTGCAGGGTCTGAAAAAAATTGCATAAAAGAGGCGTGAGTTGCATCACTTTTTACTCCGATAATTTTATTTATCTCCTCATTTTTTGTTCTAATTATCTTCAACTTTTTATACGCATCAGGCTTTGACATCATTCCTAAAATAACCTGATTTGCACTTAGACTCTCTTTGCCGACCTTTAACTTAGAGTCTCTATATATCTTTGCCAATATCTCATTTGAGAGTGTATCAAGCGGCTTCATTCTTCCTGCACTATCTTGAACAACCAACTCCCCAAACTTCTTAGCATGTTCTCTATCAACTGAGAGAACTGTTTTTATTACCGGATCTACTTCATCTGCATAAGTCGGTGCTACACTAAATAGAAGGGCCATTGAGACTAAAGCACCAAGAGCCTTCTTCTGGCTTGCTTTTTTAGCCCTATCTGAGAGTTGCGCAAATCTATTTCCCTTTGAAAAAAGAGACCAAAACATACCTAAACCTAAAAGAAAATAACCTATATAAGAGGGGAGTGTTCCAGGGTCGTTATTTACAGATAAGATAGTTCCCTTCTCGTCTTGATCGTACGAGGATTGAAAAAATCTATATCCACGATGCTCTAAAATATTGTTCATATATATCCTATAAGGCATGTATATATTTTTCTCATTATCCACAAGTTCAACTTCACTTGCATAAGATGCAGGAGACATTGACCCTGGATATCTATCTAGTTGAAAATCTATAAGCTTAATTCCAAAAGGAAGTTCAAGTCTCTTTGAGCCGTATGATATATAAACATCAACACCGTTTACTCTCTCATGAACCTCTTTTGCTCTTACTCCTGCTTGCGCAAATAGAGTGACGCTCTTTGAGACATCAGCAACTTCAACATTTAGAACCAGAGCATCCTGTTCCGGTGACATAGGAGACGCATTTGGGTTTGAGACAAGCCTAGTCGCTGCATGTTTGTAGAAATTTCTAACAACAAAATTGCTTTCCTCTGCACCAAAAAGAGTTCTAAGCTCTACTCTGCTTTTCTCACTTGGTGCAATCTCTCTCTCAGATCCATCTACCATCTTCATAGCTTTAAGCCCAAAATCATGTTTCATAAAGAGTTCATCACCCTCAGTGTACAGAGAGATAACAGGACTTAAAAACATCTTTTTGGAATCAAAATCTATAGCTATATTCCCATTTTCATAATATTCGCCTCTGCGAAGCTGAATAGGCTCACTTCCTTCATTGCTAGTAATCATCATGTCAACCATTTCAAAGCCGCCCTCCTGGGCTTCAACATAGCTCGCCACTACATCAGGAATATACTCTAAGAGTTCTACTTTTACATCTTTTCCTTCTATGCTTAGAGATGATGAAAGGGAGTTGCTACTTCTTTTAGAGAGATAGACACTCTTTTGACTCTCTACTTTTTTACCATCTACTTCTGCACCTACACTAAAGTATGTATCCATGCTAAGCATAGTGTTTGCAGTTTCGCCTTCACGAATATGCATAGTACCCTCAAAGCCTATAAATCTAGTTACTGCCGCACCAAAAAGTATGATAAGAAATGATAGATGAAAAATAAATATAGGAGCTTTTTTTACACTAAACATCTTGTATTTAAAGATATTTATCGTCAGATTGATTGCTAAGATTGCCATCAATACTTCAAACCAAAAAGCATTGTAGATTTCTGCTTTTGCCGTTATAGTTCCGTAGTCATTCTCGATAAATGTTGCATAACCTATGGCTGCTGCAAATATAAGCATTAAAACAGCCATAGTCTTCATAGAACTAATTAGTGATAGAAATTGTTTCATATATATCCTTGTTTAAAAAGGATATTTTAGTTAAATATAGATAACAAAGTTTAACATTAGAGCTTATTCTTCTAATTTGAAAGTTATTCTAAAATCTCCACTCTCAAGCTCTTTAGCCTCATGTGAAATCGTAAGAGGAATTCTGTCATAAAGAGGAAACGGTTCGTGAAAAAATATTCCTACAAGCCTATCATTTGCACTCTTTAGCAGTGAAAGTCCAACCATTGTATTTACCATAGGCTCAGGCGGTTGACACCCCGTTGCATTATACTCATAGTATGTCAGTCCATCCTCTTCATATTTGTAAAAATCAAGTGTTGCTCTTGGTACTTCTATTAACTCTTTTTGCATTTTTTTGCCCCTTTTTTTGGTTTATTTTAACATTTTAAAACTCAAAAATTATTGTCATAAAGCAAGTTTTATCTCAAAACCTTTTTTCTCTCCGGATAGAAGCTCAACACTTCCGCCATGAGCCTCGGCTATCTGTCTTGAGAGAACAAGTCCGAGTCCATTTCCTTTTACTTTTGTACTTTTAAATGCTTCAAAGAGCTCTTTTGTATTTTCAATCATAATGCCGCTGTCATAAATGTAAAACTTATGAAACTCCTCATCACTCTTATAAACTATCTCTATGGTGCCATCTTCGTTATCATCAAGCTCGATTGCGTCTATTGCATTAGTTAAAAAATTTGAAAAGAGCATCTCAAGCAGATCTTTGTCCGCATTTAATATGAATCTTTGCTGTGGAAATATAAATGTTATCTCTTTTGTATAGCCATAATAGCCAACTGCCATATTTAACAACTCTTGAAGCTCGCTCCACATAAAAGGTTTTTTATTTGCTTCAACACCTTTACTAAACATCAGTGTGGCTTTTATTATTCTCTCTATCCTACAAACTGATTTTTGTATCTCTTCAACAATTGGCAAATTCTCAGGCAAGACTCTTTTTTTTAGAGTTGAGCTCAAAAGCGATATAGAGCCGATAGGGTTTCTTATCTCATGTGAGAGGTGTGCAGCCATCTGCCCCATAGTAGCAAGATTCTCTTTTCTTTTTTGCTCCGTAATATCCGTTGCGCTAAGCATCACTTTGTCTTTATATCTTGAGCTCTTAACTAGATATGAGCGAGAGTTAAATGTAACCTCGTAGTCACTATTTTTCGACTCTAAAAGCTCAAGTAGTTCGCTAAGTGATTTTGCCTGTGAATTTTGTAAAAAGATAGTACCGTCTTCATCTAAAACCCAGATGGCATTTGGTAAAAATTCAACAACTTTCTCTACTGTATCTTGCAGATGAGCATAAGAATTTTTTAGCTCATTGAACTCTTTTTCAACCTTATAAGTCTGCTCAATTAAAAGGTTTAACTCCTCTGGTGTGATGCCTGACATTACTCACAAAAACCTAAAATAATTTTATATAAAGAGTGTGCATCATCACTTCCGCAAAGCTCCCTTATAGAGTGCATAGCAAAGGTCGGAAGTCCAACATCTAAGGTGTCAATTCCAAGCCTAGTTGCCGTTATAGGGCCTATAGTTGAACCGCAGCCCATATCACTTCTTGTAACAAAGTGCTGAATTGGCTCATCCAGCGAGAAAGCCACATTCATAAATCTTGAAATAGTTTTTGAGTTTGAAGCATAGCGCTGATTTGCATTAACTTTAATAACGCTGCCTCTGTTTATATATGGAGCATGTTTTTCATCATGTTTATCTGGATAGTTAGGGTGTATTGCATGTGCGTTATCGGCACTTATCAAAACAGAAGTTCTAATCATATTCATATAATCATCATAATCACTATACACTCTTCTTAGTGTGTTTTCTAAAAAGCTTCCGCTTGCTCCGCTTGTACTTTCACTGCCTACTTCTTCATGGTCGCTAGCAATAAAGAGCATAGGATTCTCTTCGCTTGTAGTGCAAATACTAAGCATACCCACATAACAACTCAATAGATTATCAAGTCTTGCACTTGCTATAAAATCATCATTTAGCCCAACAAAAGAGGCCTTTTGCGTATCATAAAAACTAAGCTCACTTGCATAAAGTTTTTTTACATCTAATATATCAAGTTTAGATAGCTGCCATTTTAAAAATTCGTCAAAATTAAACTCTTCATTTGTTGTTAAAATCGGGCAGATATCACTCTGCTTGTTTATTGTTCTCTCTTTATTCGCTTGTTCATCGAGGTGGATAGCTAGCGAGGGAATAATAGCTATGGGTTTTTGTACATTTATAAGAGCATCTTTTATAACATTATTGGAGTCAAGATAAGAGACTCTTCCGGCTAAAGAGAGGTCTCTGTCAAACCAAGGATTAAGAAGTAAGCCACCATAGCTCTCAACTCCAAACTTAACTACACCATGCTCTTTTATTGTCGCATTTGGTTTTAACTTAAGATTTGGGGAGTCAGTATGTGCACCAATCATTACATAATTTTTACTTTTTGGATATGTAAAAGCGATTATAGAGGAGTCATTACGAGTAACATAATATTTTCTACCATGCTCTAACTCCCATTTGTTTGACTCCTCAAGTTTGATAAATCCGGCATTTTCAAACATCATTGACATGTTATGTGTAGCATGAAAAGGTGTCGGAGAAGCATCTAAAAACCCTAAAAGTCCTTCGTTAAAATCTTGTTTGTTCATTAAAATATCTCCTATTTGTTTTTTACTCAAACTCCATACCTATTGGAAGCTTTTACACTTACTTTTAATTGGTTTACCAACTTTTCTTATAACATACCTCTTTGCCACAGATGTTCCTAAAATATTGATAAAATAGCTCTTCTAATTTTTTTTAATCTACACGGCTATTTTTATATTTTTCATGATAGATAA
>NZ_JALOAA010000022.1 GCF_023229025.1 Sulfurimonas sp. | reverse complement strand
TAGATATTGGGGTTGGGATCCAAAAGAGACATGGGCACTTGTGACAATTCTTATCTACGCAGTAGTAGTTCACTTGAGATTTATCAAGTCAATTTATAGTGAATTTAACTTTAGTGTAATATCTTTGCTCTCATTTACATCTGTATTAATGACTTATTTTGGAGTAAACTATTACCTTGCCGGAATGCACTCATATGCAAAGGGCGATCCTGTTCCGATTCCGGACTTTGTGCCTGTAACATATACGATTTTATTTATTGTAATAGTTGTCGCTTTTAGAAATAGAAAGCTAGCTTAAATACAAAGATGGTAGAATATAGAGTGTTAATTCACTATATAAAAACATTAGGAGTAAGTCATGAAAAAATATGTATGTACGGTATGCGGTTATATTTATGATCCTGCGATTGGTGATCCTGATTCTGGAGTTGAGCCGGGAACGGCTTTTGAGGATATTCCTGATGATTGGAGATGTCCGGAGTGTGGCGTTACTAAAGATGATTTTGAAGAGATTTAACTAGATATGGACTTTAATATAAAGGGCAACATTTATCATGTCGGTAATGTTGACTGGGAAATAGAGCATTATCAAGGTTATAGATACTCTACTCACAAAGGTTCTTCATATAATGCGTATCTAATTAAAGAAGAGAAAAATGTTCTTATAGATACCGTAAATGATGCCTTTAGTGAGGTCTTTATCAAAAATCTTAAAAATAAGATAGATTTAAAAGATATTGACTACATTGTTATAAACCATGGAGAAAAAGATCATACCGGAGCGCTGGTCGAGTTAATGAGCCTGATACCTGATACGCCTATTTACTGCAGTAAAAACTGTGTTAAATCACTAAAGGGTCAGTATCATAAAGATTGGAATTTTCATATTGTAAAAACCGGTGATAAGCTTAGTTTAGGCGATAAGGAGTTGATTTTTATTGAGATGCCGATGCTCCATTGGCCAGATAGCATGGCATGTTATTTAACGCAGGACAATATTTTGTTTAGTAACGATGCTTTTGGGCAGCACTATGCAAGCTCTGCGATTTATAATGACTTAGTAGATCAGTCCGAACTCCATATTGAGTGTTTGAAATATTATGCAAATATACTTACACCTTACAGCCCTATGCTTATAAGAAAGATAGAAGAGATTTTATCGCTCAATCTCCCTTTTGATATGATTTGTACATCTCATGGAGTAATCTGGAGAGATAATCCTAAACAGGTAATCGATCTTTATCTTAAGTGGGCTAAAGATTATCAAGAGAATCAGATTACAATTATTTACGACACAATGTGGGATGCTACTAGAGTAATGGCAGAGTTAATTGCCAAAGGGATTATGCAAGCAGATAGTGAAGTAGTGGTAAAACTTCTGCATCTTAGCAAAAAAGATAAAAATGATGTAATGTCTGAGGTTTTTAAATCCAAAGCGATTTTAGTCGGCTCTCCTACAGTAAATAGAGGAGTGCTAACCTCTGTAGCGGCTGCCTTTGAGCTTATAAAGGCTTTGAAGTTTAAAAACAAAAAAGCCTCCTCTTTTGGCTCTTACGGCTGGAGCGGAGAGTCTGTGAAAGTTTTAAACGAGAGATTAGTTGATAGTGGATTTGAGCTAGTAAACGATGGTTTAAAAATGGAGTGGATGCCTGATGAAGAGGGCACGAAGTTGTGTATTGATTTTGGAGAAGAGTTTGCAAAAGAGACTAAAATATAAGAGGCCTTGTCATAGAGTTTAATGGATTTAAAGGTGCGATTGCTTTTTTAAGAGCTATCCGCAAAAATAACAATAAAGAGTGGTTTGAAGCACACAGAAGTGAGTATGAGAAAGTTATCTTAAATCCTTCACGCGCTTTTGCTGTTGAGATGGGTGAACATCTCATGGCGCTTGAGCCGACAATTGATTTTGAGCCGAAAATAAACAAAGCACTCTTTAGAATATTTCGCGATACTCGCAGAATGGGCGCAAATAAAGCACCCCTAAAATCAAGAATCGGAATTATTTTCACTCAAGGCAGCAGTGGGGGCAGACTGCAAAAATCCTCTTTTTATCTCCACTTCTCACCCGATGAGCTTTTTGTCTCTGTCGGTGTAAGATGGTTTGAAAAACCTATGCTAGATGCTTACCGTGAATATATAAAAGATGATAAAAGAAGAGTTGCTCTAGATAGGCTTTTAAAACTCCTTGAAGCAAAGGGGTATAAAACAATTGAAAAAGAGTACAAGAGATATCCGCGAGGTTTTAGTGCAGAGATGTCAAGTGTGGAGTTGAGTCTATACAAAGGGATGGCAACCTATAAAATTTTAGAACCAAACCTCATAGAAGAGGGCGATAGACTGATTGATACGCTATATAAAATATATGAAGATATGCTACCATTGCAGCGCATTGTATATGAGATAAGTTTAAGAGCTAAAGAGGATTAGTAATGAAAAAAGAAGCGATTGTTTTACTAAATATGGGCGGTCCAAACAATCTGGAAGAGGTCGAACTTTTTTTGACCAATATGTTTAACGATAAAAATATAATAACAGTAAAGAGTTCGCTTCTAAGGAGGTTTATCGCTACCATGATTACCTTTAGCAGAACAGAAAAATCACAAGATATATATAGACAAATAGGCGGTAAATCACCTCTTGTAGGACATACACAAAAATTAGTTCAAAAGCTTCAATCACGATTTGGAGATGATGTTGTTGTTGATTTTGCTATGCGCTATACACCTCCTTTTGCCTCTGAAGTTATAGAGAGATTAAACAGCAAAGAGATAGAAAAAATTTATCTCATTCCACTCTATCCACAGTTCTCAACTACTACGACTAAGTCATCTTTAGAGGATTTTGAGGAGCAGTACCACATAAACGGCAAAAATGCCGTTTTAGTAGAGATTAAGCACTTCTTTGAAAACGAGAACTACAACAAAGCGATATTGCAAAGGATTGAGGAGCGTATTAGTGCTCATGAGTGTAGCGATTTTGACCTAATATTTTCAGCTCACGGACTTCCTGTAAAAGTGATAGAGCGAGGCGATGTCTATGAAAAACATATAAATAGACATGTAGATATACTAAAAAATATACTCAAAAACGCGGGTATGAACTTTAACGCGGTGCATCTTGCATATCAGTCAAAAGTAGGACCCATGGAGTGGCTAAAGCCTTCGCTTGAGGATAAGCTAAAAGAGGTTAAGGCTAAGTGTGTGCTTATATTTCCTCTGGCATTTACTATTGATAACTCTGAAACAGACTTTGAGCTAGAGATTGAGTACCGTGAAGTTGCACAAGAGCTAGGTTTTAAAGATTATAGAGTTTGCAAATGTCCAAATGATAGTGAGTTTTTTGTTGATGCGCTTGTTGAGATATATGAGAAGATGAGATAGCCACAGAGAGATGAAGATAGTTATATTTGACATGGACGGTACTTTGCTTGATTCTAAAAAAGATATTACCATCTCTGTCAATCATGTAAGGCAGCAGCATCATAATTTAGCTCCGCTTAGTGAAGAGTTTATAGTCGAGGCTATAAATATGGAAGTAAGAAATCTCTCACAGCTCTTTTATGAGACTGAGATTTACAACCCAAAAGATAGAGATCTTTTTGAGAGCCACTATGAGGAGCAGTGCATAAAAAACGTCTATCTTTATGATGGAGTCCAAGAGATGTTGACAAAGCTTGTAGAGTCGGGTGTTAAAATATCCGTTGCAACAAATGCTCCTACCCAGTTTGCTTTTAGAATGTTAGAGCACTTGGGAGTAAAGCCCCTTTTTAACGTCATAATCGGAGCAGATAGAGTCTCTGCTTCTAAACCAAGTCCTGAAATGCTCCACTATATTTTAGACCACTACGGCTATGATGGAAAAAGACATAAAGCATGGATGGTCGGCGATAACAGCAAAGATATACTCAGTGCAAAAAGTGCTGCAATTGATTCTATTTTTGCAACTTGGGGGTTTAGCTCAAGTGGTAATGCAAAATTAATTGTAGAGAGACCATTAGAGATATTAGATATTGTTTTATAAAACTTTATGCTAGAATAGCTAGAAACTATTTTAAGGACACAAGGTGTTTGATACTGATTTTTTGATAGCTTTTGCATTAATGGCACTGCTTTTTCTTAGACAAATATCTATACTTAAAAAGCCAAATAAGATTAATTATGCACCGCTTATGCTAGGCGTTGGTGCTATTAGTGCAGTTGTTCATTTTATAATCCACCCTGACTCTATGGATATGTTTATGGCATTAAAAGAGAGCTTTATCCCCATTATGGTTTCATTGATTTTGTATATTATTATGAATATCTTACATCAGACGCAACAATCTGAGCAGGCAAAAACTCAGAATAAATTTACTCAAGCATTAATCCAGCAGCTCGAAGAACTAAAAGAGTTTAGTTCCCAGCTTGATAGAAAGATGATTTTAAATCAAAATCAAGACAAAGAGGCGCATGAGCAAAGTAGAGAGAGATTCAAACATGATATAAAAGCACTTGACTCAATACTAATAAATCAAAATAGATTTTTAGAAAAATTTGAGGAGCTGCGCTCTTGGCATGATGATGTTAAAAACTCTTTTGAAAATTTTACTGAGGTTCAGCTTCCTTCACTCGACAATGTCGTGCATAAGCATATAGACATACTAAGAGTTGCGGAGCAGGATCACTTCAACAAAGTAAAAGCCACGCTTACAAAGGCGGTTGAGAGTAGGGGCGACATAGTAGATGAGATTGAAGATATAAAAGAGAATCTACAGGGTCTGAGTAATATCTCACAAACAGTAGCAAATACAATCATAAAAGAGACTTCTGAGAAGCTCTTGGATATTATGAAGCCTTTTGAAAAAGAGGTATTATCGCTTAAGTCACACACAGAGGGGATAAATACATCTCTTTATGAGAGCGACAATAGACTAGGCAGCATAAAAGAGAAGAGCGAAATAATTATGAAACAGATGATTTTATCTTCAAATAAAATGAGCGAACTCCAAACCCAAAACAGCTCCTTGCATGACATCTATGCCACCATGAGAGATTTGATGAAAGATATAGAAGTTATAAAGTCAGAGTATGTAAAATCTCAATCGCAACTAAGCATGATTATCAAAGAGTTTAAAGATGCAAAAGAGAGTGAAGCAAGAAGTTCAAAAGAGCAGATTGAAGCTCTAGGCAATACGCTTAACGCAAAAATTGATAGCTCTTTAGAGAAGCTGCATAAAGATTATCATATAGCTAGTGAAGATATATCTCAGAGTGTAAAGTTTTTATCCAAACAAGCACAGTTAAAAAACAGATACGCGGATTTAGATAGCTAATATAATCAGCACAGGATAAAGCAATAACCCGATATACGGCAAAAAACTGTTTATGGGCGCTAGAAGAATAAGACTTAACTCTTGGGTGAGTTCTCTTTTTTTAAAAACCTGTTCTAAAAGAAGTATCTTTGTCGCTACGTCAACCGTCTTTAAAAATAGTAAGATAATTGCATAGATGTTAAAATTCGTAAGCATAGCAAACCCAATACTGAAGTAAAAAGTAGGTTGCATGATTAAAAACAGAAATATACTCTTTGAGTAGTACTTGTTCATTCTTATCAGCATACCCATTATGCTGGGTGCCTTCTGCCAAGAAATCTCATACAGCTCAAAAAATATAAAAATAATTACATAGTTTAATACCAAATCATTTATCATTCTTGAATTCTACAATAAATATTTTAATATAGCTTCTTTTTGCACTTAATACCAGAGTACTGTTTACATGCAGAGTTATATGTGCTAATATTTCCGCAGTTAATGAAATAGAAAATATATATTAATTAGGTGGAATTTAAAGATGAAAATAAGAGTTTATTACGAAAACTCTTACTTTCTATAAATTTCCGTAAAAGTACCTTATAAACAGGGCTTTCTGATTTTCTATTTCGTAAAAAAAGTTAAATTTTGAGAACTTTTTGGAGCGAATTTGGAGCGATTTTTAAGCCTAAAATGACCGTTCTTGAGTGCCATTTTTTCAATGACTTATCCGAAAGAAAAAGCACTTATCTGAAAATAAACTCTTCTCCCTTAATAACCATGAATAGGACTTATCCGAGCTAAAATGACTTATCTGACTTATCTTAGTATGTGTTAATATAATCAATTCTATACATGTTTTAAGTATAATTAAGAAAAATATGAGGAGTATTTATGATTCAACCATCTGAAGCAGTTGTACATTTATCAATTTATAGAGATGATATAAAACTTGCAGTTGGAACAGGTGTGTTTTATAAAAAAAATAATAAAAGCTATATTATAACTGCTTGGCACAATGTGTCAGGTAGACATTCTGAAACACTAGAAAGCTTGAGTACGAACTTATCTGTACCAAATAAAATCATTGCAACATTTTCTCAACAAGTTTCTCAAGGTGAGTTTAATGGAAGTGTAAAAATGAGTATATCCTTGCCCTTAGAAAAAGATGGTAAACCAACTTATTTAATACATCCTCAAGGATGGCCAAAAGTAGATGTTGTGGCTATACCTATTGACTTGACACAAGAGTATTTATCCGAAGGTTCACTTATTGATGGCAAAAAGATCAATCTAGCTACAATATTAAAACATCAGAATTCTGTAGGCTTAAGTACAAATATAGTTCATGTACAAGATTTAGAGCTGAGATATAAAGATATAGAGGATTATTCTGATTATTTATATGCAAGTGAAGATATATTTATTATAGGTTATCCAAAAGGAATTACTGATTATACAGGACAACCTATTTGGAAGCGTGCAACAGTTGCTTCAAATCCTCATTTGGGATGGGATGGGCAAGAACAATTTTTAGTAGATTGTGCATCTAAAGAAGGTATGTCTGGTGCACCTACATTCTTTTATAATCGTAAGGGAGCAATTATGTTAGGGAATACACAATTAAGGACAAGTTCTCCTATAACAATTTTTCATGGAATATATGTTGGTAGAATAGGAGCTACATCTGAATTTGAAGCACAAATAGGAAGAGTCTGGAAAAAAAAGGTTATTGAAGAGATAATAGATAATGACCAATTTGATTATTCTCCTGATGAGCTTATACTTTTTAAAAAAGATATAATTAAAGCTATTGAAGAAAACTGGCCAAAAGATAGAAAAAAATATGCTCAAGATATGTTAAAAGAAAACAGTATGCTTTCTAAGATTTTTTTAAATACAACAATGCAAAAACTAAATGGTAGAGCTAACTATCAAGAAGTAGAAAAATACATTTTAGAATTTGCTAATAGTTTAGTAAATGAGTAACGAAAACGGCATATATATAGTAAGTAACGATTTTTTTCATTTGTAGATAAGATGTAAAGAAAGCTAATTATAATGAGTAACGAAAAGGGCATATATATAGTGGGTAACGATTTGTTTTGTTGAGTAACGAAAATGGCATATACCTCTAAAGAGGTTGGGAAAAATTTAAAATTTTAATGAATTTGAGTAACGAAAAGGGCATATATATGAACGACAGTGAATAGTAGCGAACGATTTTATTTTGAAGGAGATTTTATATGTGGTATAAGATCAGTGACTTCAATACCAAATTCGCAAGCGATTTTATATAGGTGAGAGAGATTGTAACTTACATCATGTTTTCTAGTTTCAATCTTTGCTACATAGTTTGGAGATTTATGTCCTAAAATTTCAGCAAGTGCCAATTGGCTTATATTTCTTTTTATTCTTTCCTCTTTTACTTTTAGAACAATTTCATCTAAAAATTTATCTATATTTTCTTCCAATAATAAACACCTATAAGTTTTCAAAGATAATAGCTATATGGCCAAAATCTAACAAACACTTATAAGTGTTTAATAAGCATTTTTGAGTTAATATTTATTATATGAATTTATATCTCAGGAGTAAAAAGTGGCAGAGTATTTTGCAAATGTAATAGCAAGACTGATTGTTAGCTATTTAACATTATTGGTAATATCGCTGGTTATTTTGGCAGGTTACTGGATTATCGCAGATTATAGCTCTATGGTAGCGTTTATACACAGTGTAAGTGACAATGCTTTTGCAGAGTTTGTTTTGTGGATGCCATTAATATTTGCTTGGTTTAAGCCAGATAAGAAAGGTAATGCAAATGCTTACTATCACAGACAAGCTAATTTTTGGGCAATGTATGACACTACTGGGGGAAGATGGTAGTGTCAAAAACTAAATTTTTTTTGTTGTTAATATATCTTTTCGGTACTGCTCAGTCATATGCCTATAATTTGGGTGATACAATCAATTGCGAAACATCTACAACGACTTTTGAATATGTAAAATGCAAGCCAGAAAATAAGATCTTTGAAGTTAAAGACATTTTACAAGGTGGTTGGATTGCCATTAATAATCATTCATTTTATGTGACTTTTAAAAAGATGAAAAGTTCTCAAAAAGTTATGAGATGTCTTGAGTCAAATAGATTTCCAAACTATTTAGGGGCTTGCAAGAGTGATAATTTTGATCAAGCAAAAACTTGGTTGAAAAAAGAAGCTATTAAAAACGGTTGGAAATTTACATTGGCTATTAGCGATACTGTTTATTATGTTAAGGAATAGTGGTATAATATTTACTAATTGATATTTTGAGTATTAAATTACTTCATTTAGGGAATTTGTATGCCATTTTTATTGCTTCTAATCGCATTATTTATTTTTACATTGGCTCAAGGTGAGCAAAATGTGGCGGTTGTTATTTTGATTATGATCATTGCAACACTTTTTGCAACATATCACAAACCATTTCGAGACTCTTTGAGAGAATTGTTTTGATATAATAAAATCATAAACTTAGTAATAGGAATATTTTTGAGGGGAATAGTAAAAACATACTTATCAGAAAAGCAATATGGATTTATAAAAGGGGATGATGGAAAAGATTATTTTTTTCATAATTCAGCTTTCACAAATAAAAATGAATTTAATAAATTGTGTGAAGGCGTGTACCTACAATTTGAACAAAAAGCAACGCCAAAGGGCTATTCAGCAGTTCAGATAAAACTTGTAGAACAAAATATAATTATTGGTTATGAAGTGCCAAATGAAGTTTATACGAGTAAAAATACTGACATTAAAGGCTGGGAAGTTATTGAATTATCTAACTGGATAGTTCATGGTTCATCAAGAAATTCCCCAGATAGTGCAAAAGAAGATATGATAGATGGAGCTGAATTAGTTGGTGCAAATACCATTTTAAATATGCAATATTATAAAACAACTGGCTCAGAACCTGGCACAGGAAAAGGAACTCATTATTATACGATTCATAATTTTAGAGGAAGAGCTGCAAATATTGCTAAAAAAAGTCCTAATGGACAATACAAAATAGATGATTTAAGAAAAATAAATAGTAATGCAAAAGCTTTGAAAATGAGATTAGTTGATAAAACTACATCTGCAAAAAATAAAAGAATGTTATTTTGGTTGGTAATTTTCATACTAATTAGTATATTGTGGATTTTTAAAAAAGATATTGCAATAATTGGCACAATAGGATTGATAATATTAGCATTTTTCTTGAGTCATGCGACCGATTATGATTCTTGGTTGGAAGAAATCAAATAGGAAAACGAAATTTTAGCTTTAGAAATTGTGCTTCTTACTTATAACTATAGTATGTAAATATTGATTTTACATACCACTTTACGGTACGAAAAGATTGATTTTTCACTCCACTTTAGCTATACTCACTCTATGAAAAAACAAAAATGGATATGGGAACATGATGAGTATCCCAATTTTAAGTACGATAAAGAAAAATTAGAACCACTGTTAAGAGATATTGCTTATGAACAAGGCAAATTAAAATCCTTTATGCTTTTAATGGATAAAGAGAGTTCAAAACATTCAATAGCAAAAGCTTTAGAAGAAGAGATCATTGCAAGTTGTGAGATAGAGGGAGAAATACTTAATCGACAAAGTGTTCGTTCATCTATAAAGCAAAAGTTAGGGTTAGAATCTCAGCAACACTATAAAGCTTTAAAAAAAGAGGATAACTATGTAGATATTCTCATTGATGCTAACACAAACTATGATGAAGATTTAACACTAGAAAAACTCTTTGGTTGGCACCATGCAATGTTTGAAAAAGGTTATAGTGGATTTTCAAAGATAAAAGTAGCACAGTTTAGAGGCGAAGGTGCTATGCAAGTAGTGTCTGGTGATTATGGAAAAGAGAAGATTCACTATGAAGCACCACCACATCATTCACTTGAAAATGAAATGAATAGTTTTATAAAATGGTTTAATGATACTCCAACGACATTAGAAAAAGCTGCTATTACACATCTTTGGTTTGTAATCATACATCCCTTTGATGATGGTAATGGAAGAATTACAAGAGCACTAACAGACAGAGTATTATCCAAACTTGAACAATCCTCTTTTTCAAAAATCTATACCATGTCAAAGAGTATTTACGAAGATAGAAAAGGTTACTATGAAGCTTTGGATAAAACAACTGGAAGATTTCAAAAAGATGATCCACTAGATATCACTTACTGGATGGAGTGGTTTTTTAAAACTCTACACCATGCACTACTAGATGCACAGAAACAGCTGAATTACATAGTAGAAAAAACAAAGTTTTGGGATGCTCATAGAGAAGATGAACTAAATAGCAGACAAATAAAAGTACTCAATCGACTGCTAGATATTGGAAGTGAAAACTTTAAAGGTGATCTTACAAAAGCTAAATATGTAAAAATAGCAAATACAGCAGAAACTAATGCTTCAAGAGATATCGCAGATCTATTGGCTAAAGGGTGTATAAAAAAAGTTGAAGGTACAACTGGTAGAGGAACGAGATATACCATTAACCATGTAATTTAACTTTTCCATTAGTGGTATTAAATTGCTTCGTTTTTTACCTTTTAATGAACATTAGATACTATTTTATTTTTACTAATAAAAGTATATATAAATAGTAAAAATATAATACTATTTATGCTATAATTACCTTAAGAAGTAAATGAGGTAAAAATGGCAAAAACTATAGGATATATTCGAGTTAGTACAGACCAACAAGATTTACAAAATCAACAACACGCAATTTTAAACTATGTAAACAAAAACGCACTTGGTAAAGTTAAATTTATCGAAGTGAAGATGAGTAGCCGTAAAAAAGATGAAGATAGAAAGATAGATGAGCTTTTTGAGAGTTTAAAAGCTGGTGATAATCTAATAGTATCTGAACTTAGTCGTATAGGAAGAAGTGTTGTAAATGTAATCACTATAGTAAATCAACTCATAGCACTTGGTGTAAATCTTCATATCTTAAAAGAACAGCTTTTTATAAAACCAAATGAACAAAATCCATTTACAGATTTTCAGATAAATATATTTTCCGCTTTTGCACAGCTTGAAAGAGATCTTATAAGCAAAAGAACAAAAGAAGCACTTCAAGCTAGAAAAGCTAAGGGGATAAAACTTGGAAAACCAGTGGGAACTATTCAAGGAAGCATCTACGATAAAGATAGAGAAAAAATCAAAGAGCTTCATGGACTTGGTGTAAGCCTCACAAATATCTCAAAAAAACATTTAGGCTATGGAACTATCAAAAGTTTAAGTGAATATGTAAAAAATAAATTAAACAAGGAGAAGTAACAATGGAGCAAAAAGTATTGAGTGTGATGTCAGAAGAGTTTACAAAAAACTATGACTTTTACAAAGATTATGATGATATGGTTATCCACAAAGAGACAGAACAAATCTTCAAAACCAACTTCATAAACGGTATGGTTCAGTTAGTACCTGTGAGCAATCAAACAGCGATGCAAAAGATAGAACAAGGGATGAGTGAGTTTGCAAAAGAGCTTAAAAGACAAGGGTTTTGAAACCGAGTAAAGAAAATGCCCTATATATATGTCAGTAAGGATTTGTTTAAGTGAGTAAGGAAAATGCCCTATACCTCTAAAGAGGTTATAAAAATCAAAGAATTTTTGTTGATTTTGAGTAAGGAAAAGGGCATATATATGAACGACAGTGAATAGTGTCTAAGGATTTTTTTTGAAAAGCCTTTTTTAACAAAAAATTTCTAACCTCTAATATCATCTATTTATCAAAAAAATATTCTCATAAATCAAATCTTAGCTATAAAACTTCATTAATCTTCAAAAAATAGTCAATTTAATAAAATATATAAGTTTGCTCCAAACTACTTGACATTAATTTTAAAACTTGTTAAACTTTCATCATATTTAAGTAAACATCAAACTAGAGGAGTGTAAAATGATAACTATTAAAAATGAGGAGTATCTAGTGAATGAGCTATATAAACTTTTAGATAACCTAAGAGGAAGAGTAGATACTCAAGAAGCTTTGGAATTTATATATATTTTAAAAGCATGGGAAAAACTCTCAAATGAGAAAAAAGTTGATGAAGAGATCTCTTTTGAAAATTTCTACAATCAAAAAGTAGAAGTAAAAAAATTAACAGTTATTTTTGAAAAGCTTTCAAAAATTATCAAGCTATTTGAACTTTATAGATTTAATACAAAGTTAGTTGATGATCAACTTCTTACAACTATACTTAGTTTTGTCAAAAATGTATCAAAGCTTCCAAATGTTAATGATATGTTTTATGACGATAAAGGCAAAATGTTTGATTATTCTGTTTCAAATCAAATTGCAGAACTTGGAGTAAAACTACTAGATGGCAAGAGCAAAGAGCTTTATGTGCCATTTACAAATGGCTTTGCATACTCATACTACACGGACAAACAAATCTATGCAGATTTTCAAATGTCTCAAGCAGTAATCATTGCAGAACTCATAAATATACTAGACAACGGTAATATCGAGTTTTGTTTAACAGATGCACTAAAAAATCCAATGTTTATAAACCCAAATGCTCCTCATATTCTAAAGCAATTTGACTCAGTTTTATCTTTCCCTCCTTTTAGACTCAAAGGAAAATTAGATAGTGATAATGACAAATTCCACAGGTTTAAAATCCATAAAGGTACAGTGTTAGATGTAGCTCATTTTGAACATGCCCTTGCTCAAACAAGTTCAAAAGCAGTTGTTTTGATGGCTACAGGATTTACATTTAGTGGTGGAGTTGAAGAGGCTTTTAGAAAGTACCTCATAGAGCAAAACTATCTTGAAACCATAATCCAGCTTCCGCCAAATCTTCATAGTGCCACATCTATAGAGACAGTGTTTTTTGTAATAAACAAACAAAAAAGTGATGATACGGTTCACTTTATCAACCTAAAAGATGATAGTTTCATCAAAAGAGATGGAAGAAGACTGATTTTAAAAGACTTAGATGTGATATTAGGCATCTATGAAAATAAAAAAGAGATTGAAAATATCTCTATAATCGCAACAAATGAAGAGATTATAAACAATAATTACTCACTAGCCATAGATAGATATGTAATCCCTAAAGAAGCAAAAGAGCTGCAAAAAACGCTTGAAAATTACAAGCTTATACAACTTGAAGATATAGCAGACATAAGAAGATCACAGCTGTTTAAAGACGAAGAAGAGGGAAAAGAGGTTTATGAGATCTCTCCATCTGATTTTAGCAAGGCTGGATATACTTTAGAGTGTGGAAAGATTAAACAGATAGGTTCTCAGTACAAAAGACTACAAACCTATAAATTAGAGCCATACGATGTCCTTCTAAGCACAAAAGGAACCATAGGCAAGGTTGCCATCATGGGAGAGATAAGTGAGGCTACAATCGCTTCTCAAGCTATACAGGTCATAAGAGTACAAGGCAATGACAAAAAAGATAAGGCTATCTCTTTGTATATGTTTTTTAAATCAAACCTTGGGCAGACAATCCTCTCTTCACTTGTAGCAGGTACGGCAATGCCTCAAATATCAACATCAGAGATAAAAAAACTCTCTGTTCCCATCTTAACAAAAGAGCAAGAAAAACAAACGGCATTAAACTTTAATAGTGAATTAAAAATGTATAATGAAATAGAAAAAATAAATGAAAATATTCAAGCAATCCATAGTAAATATTTAGAGGTAAAATAGATGAACCAAGCAGTACACAATAGATTAGTAAGTTTTATATGGTCAATCGCAGATGATTGTTTAAGAGATGTATATGTTAGAGGTAAATATAGAGATGTAATTCTTCCTATGGTAGTTTTAAGAAGACTAGATGCACTACTAGAGCCTACAAAAGAGGCGGTACTTGAAGAGCTAAAATTTCAGCGTGATGAAGCTGGATTTACTGAGCTTGATGATATGGGTCTAAGAGACTCTAGCGGATATGTATTTTACAACACAAGCAAATGGACACTTCAAAAGCTTTACGACACGGCAACAAACTCAGCTCAAATTCTTGAGGCAAACTTTACAGAATATCTAAATGGCTTTAGCTCAAATGTTATCGAGATAATAGACAAGTTTAAACTAAAAGCTCAGATAAAACACATGGCGGACAAAGATGTACTGCTTGATGTTTTGGAGAAGTTTACAAGCTCATATATAAACCTAACCGACAAAGAAGCTCTTGATCCAGACGGTAAAAAACTTCCACCGCTTACAAACCTTGGTATGGGTTATGTGTTTGAAGAGTTGATACGAAAGTTTAACGAAGATAACAATGAAGAAGCGGGAGAGCATTTTACACCTAGAGAAGTTGTAGATCTTATGACCCACATTATCTTTGACCCTATAAAAGATAATCTTTCATCTGTTATGACTATCTACGATCCAGCATGTGGAAGTGGAGGAATGCTTACAGAGTCTCAAAACTTCATCAAAGACGAAGAGGGAGAAATACGAGCAAGTGGAGATGTGTATCTGTATGGTAAAGAGATAAATGACGAAACATACGCCATTTGTAAATCAGATATGATGATCAAAGGAAACAACCCTGAAAACATCAAAAACGGCTCAACATTGGCAGTAGATGAGTTTAGCGGAAACAAGTTTGACTTTATGCTCTCAAATCCTCCTTATGGAAAATCATGGGCGAGTGAACAAAAGTACATAAAAGACGGTAAAGAGATAATAGACCCTCGTTTTATAGTAAGACTAAAAGATTACTGGGGCGAAGAGGCAGAAGCCGATGCCACTCCAAGAAGCAGTGATGGACAGCTACTCTTTTTGATGGAGATGGTAAACAAGATGAAACCTACATCTTCAAGTGCAATTGGAAGCCGTATAGCCTCAGTTCACAATGGTAGCTCGCTCTTTACAGGTGACGCAGGTGGTGGAGAGAGCAATATAAGAAGATATATCATAGAAAATGACTTGCTAGATGCTATCATCCAGCTACCAAACAACCTATTTTACAACACAGGTATCACCACATATATCTGGCTACTTTCAAACAACAAAGCCCAACATAGAAGAGGCAAAGTACAACTCATAGATGCAAATGACCTCTACAGCAAACTAAGAAAAAACCTTGGAGATAAAAACTGCGAGCTTGAAGCTAAACATATCTCAAAAATTATGGAAGTGTATAGCAGGTTTGAGGAATGTGAGAAGCAAGTAGATGGCAGAAAAATAGCCTCAAAGATTTTTGATAACAGTGATTTTGGATATTACAAAGTAAATATCGAGCGACCAAAAAGATTGAAATCTCAACTTAGAGATGAGCTAATAGAAACCTTGCGTTTTGACAAAACTTTAGAAGAGCCTATGAGATGGTGTTTGCAAGAGTTTGGCGATGAGTGCTATATAGACATAAGCAAACACAAAAAAGCGATAGAGGAACACATAGATAGAGAAGATATAAGTCTCAATGCAAAGCAGAAAAAAGCCCTCGCTTCAAAAGAGATTTGGGCAAAACATAAGATGCTTTTAGAGACTGCTTACATGTTAAAAGATAAAATCGGCACTGATGAGTATGATGATTTTAATATCTTCAAAGAGGATGTTGAAAAAATCCTAAAAGATGAGAAAATCAAACTCACCGCATCTGAAAAAAACGCCATCTTAAATGCCGTAAGCTGGTACGATGAAAACGCAGTAAAAGTGATAAAAAAAGTAAGTAAGATAAGTGGAGAGAAAAAAGAAAAACTTCTAGAGCATCTAGGGTGTGAAAAAGAACAACTTGCAGACTTTGGCTATTATAGAACTGATAAAAAAGATGAGTACATAGAGTATGAGAGCGATACAGATTTAAGAGACAGTGAAAATATCCCTCTAAAAGATGAGATTCATGAGTATTTTCTAAAAGAGGTAAAACCACATGTAGAAGAAGCTTGGATAAATATTGATAGTACAAAGATAGGATATGAGATAAGCTTTAACAAATACTTCTACACGCATAAACCGCTTAGAAGTTTGGAAGAAGTGGCAAAAGATATACTTGAACTTGAAGAGGCTTCTGAGGGTCTTATCAAAGAGATATTAGGGGTATAAGATGGGAAAGCTTGAAAAATATACATCTTATAAAGAGAGTGGTGTTGAATGGTTGGGGGAGATTCCTGAGCATTGGGAAATCAAAAAACTAAAATTTATTGCAAATAATAAAACTATAAAATCTGTTGAAAGCGATTTTAAAATAGCACTTGAAAATATTGAAAGCCAAACAACAAAATATATTGAAACTCAAGAGATTGTTTTTTCTGAAGCAGGGATAAATTTTAAAAAAGGTGATGTTTTATTTGGTAAATTACGGCCTTATCTTGCAAAAGTTTATTTAGCAGAAAAAGATGGACTTTGTGTAAATGAATTTTTGGTTTTAGAATCTAAAAAGATTAAGAGCATATTCTTAAAATATATGCTTGTTTCATATTTTTGTATAGAACATATAAATAGCTCTACTTATGGAACTAAAATGCCAAGAGCAAGTTGGAATTTCATTGGAAATTCATTAATTCCGCTTCCGTCACAAGACGAACAAACAAAAATAGCCTCTTTCCTTGATGAAAAAACAACTCAAATAGACAAAGCCATCAGCCAAAAAGAGAAGCTTATAGAGCTACTAAAAGGGCGTCGCCAGATAACCATCAATGAAGCGGTAACAAAAGGCTTGGCTAAAGATGTAGAGTTAAAAGATAGTGGTGTGGAGTGGATTGGAGAGATACCGAAGCATTGGGAAGTTAGTAAGTTAGGAACATGTTTAAAACCAATTTCAATCAAAAACAGACCTGATTTACCACTTTTGTCTGTTACCAGAGAACAAGGTGTGATATTAAGAGATGTAGATGATAAAGATTCTAATCATAACTTTATACCAGATGATTTAAGTGGTTATAAAATGGTTGAAAAAGGTCAATTTGCTATGAATAAAATGAAAGCATGGCAAGGTTCTTATGGAATATCGGATTATACAGGGATTGTCAGTCCAGCATATTACATCTTTGAACTAAATAGAATAGAACCACATTTTTTTCATAAAGCTATCAGAAGTAGCGTTTATGTTCCATTTTTTATTAAAGCTTCTGACGGTGTTAGAATTGGACAATGGGATTTATCAAAAAGCAGGATGAAAGAAATACCTTTTTATATTCCATCAACAAAAGACGAACAAATGAAAATCGTAGAATATATCGAAATCCAAACAGCAAAAATTGATAAAGCCATAGAGCTACAACAAAACTACATAGCAAAACTAAAAGAGTACAAAGCATCGCTTATTGATAGTGTAGTTACTGGAAAAGTGAGGGTATAAAATGTCTGAAGAAGTTGTAAATGAAAATATAAAGTTTTATCAAGGACTAGATGAATTATCAAAAAGCAAAAGTGATGTTGATAGCTTAAAGCTAATAAAACAAAAAATATTTGATTTGTCAAATATGAAAAATATACATTTTCTTTTTGGTTCAGGTACTAGTACAGGTACAAAAGAATTACCTGCTATTCCAACTATGAAAGATTTTATTGTAAAAATAGAAGCTAAATTAACAGATGAACCAAAACAAATTACTTTTAAAAAATTAAAAGACAACAATAATGAAAATTTAGAGGATGTACTCGGGATTTTGTATTCAAAGAGAGATTATCAACTTGGAATTAAAGAAGCAGACAAAGACACCGATGAACTAATTAAAGTTATAGAAGAAACAATATTTAAAGAAATTAATATTGACTTTTCTGCAGCATCATGTGAGGCAGTCGCTGATACATATAAAACTTTTTATCAAAAAGTGACTTACAGAAATAAAGATTTAAGTAGAGTGAATATTTTCACAACAAATAATGATTTGTTTAATGAACGAGTTTTGGATAATTTAAATATTAATTATAACAATGGATTTGGTGGTGGGTTAGAGCGATTTTTCAATCCTGCACGATTTGGATATACCTTTTCAAAAAAAATTGAAACTAGCATAGAAAAATACGAAGCTTTGGATAATATGATTTATCTTTATAAACTGCACGGCTCAATTAATTGGATTGAAAAAGAAGGAAACTCTCTTTTTAATATTCAAGAAATTAATATAAAACATACAGATAAAAAGCCATCCGAAAGTGTTTTAATTTATCCAAATCCTTTAAAGCAAAGCAAAAGTCTGACCTCTCCATATACTGATATTATAAGGGAATTTCAGAAAAAACTTTTACTTCAAAATAGTGTTCTTTTTGTCATAGGGTATAGTTTTAGTGATGACCATCTGAACAATATTATATATCAAGCTTTGTCGTCAAATTCATCTATCTCTATAGTTATTTTTGGCAATTACGATAAACCAATTTATAAGATTGATGACAAAAGAATTTATAAAATACATGGTGAAATTGAGAGTGAAAAGATTCATTATTTTAAATATATCGTAGATGAGTTTATTCCAAATCTAAATGAAAATAAAGATTCAAATATTTTGAAAGAATTTATGCAAAAACTATCAGAGACAAAAGAGAAAGAACTATGAAAATAGGGAAAATAATTTCGATAAATTTTAATCAATTTAAAGTCAAGATTTTTTCTGAAATTACAGGTGGATCTGTAAATATCAATGGAGAAATTTATTACTTTGGAAATATTGGGAGCTATTTAAAAACAGTAAATGCAATTGGTGAAAATATCATTTGTGAAGTTGTTTCTATATTTGATTCAGATTTATACAATGAACAAAAAGCATTTAATATTGATGGACATAGAGAACTGATGCTCAAGCCCATAGGAACAATAGATACAAATCAAAAATTTTCATTAGGTGTTGGGATATACCCAAGTCTTTACAGTGATGTTAATATTGTAAAAAACGATGATATGGAGAAAATATTAAGAACAGTTCAAAACTCCGACAACAATATACATAAAAGTTTTGATTTAGGTATTAGTAAAAATTTAATTAATTATCCAATCAGTATCTCAATAGATGATTTTTTTAATATTCACTCTGCTGTTTTGGGAAACTCAGGAAGTGGGAAATCAAATACTATCGCTCATATTTTACAAACAATATTAAAAAAAGAACAAAACTCCGCATTAGGCTCAAGAATTATTATATTTGATGTAAATGGAGAATATAAAAAAGCTTTTTCACCAAAAGAAAAAGAAGAAGAATTTTTTGATAGTAAAGTAAAAATTAAATTTCTAAAACCAAATATGAGTACACAGCAACTAAATGATGAAGGTTACGAGAGTTTTTTAATGCCTCACTTTTTAATGTCATTAGATGAATGGAGTGCTTTTTTATTAGCAACTGATGCAACTCAAAGACCATTTTGGGATAATGTTCTTCAAGAAACCTATAGATTTTATAAAATTGCAACCGCTAAAGACGAAGAGAGTAAAATTTTCATTAATTATTTACGACACAAGTTGTGTGAACTTTTATACAGTATATTAAGTCAAGCAGATACAGATACTTCAAGAATAACAACTGCTGGTGCTTCAATTTTAAAAATAAAACGAATTATTGATAGTGATATGATTTTAAAACAAAGATGTGAAGAAGAAGGTCTTTATAGAGATATAAATAATCTTAGTTCTAAATGTACAATTAATTATGGTGAGAATAAGAACCAATTAAGCAATGAGGTGCAAACAGTAAGTAAAAAAATTGATCTTGAAAGTGTTCAAAATGTTTTAGATAAAAGAATTCAGAATGGTGAATTTTTTGATTATAAATTTTTAAAAATATCTGCTGAAATAACTTTATTGGAAGAAGATGCTCGTGGCAATAGACAAATGAGAGGTTATACGGCAACAATGATGACACGGTTAGATTATTTTTTAGATAATCCTGATTGTGATTTTATGAGAAATATTCCTTCTGGTGTTACGAATCCAACAACATATTTAAACTATATTTGGGGTAAAGATGTAGATAAAAGACAATTAATTATCTTAGATACAAGCGAATTGGGTATTGATATTTTAGAAACTTTAACAAGTGTAGTTTCAAGACTAATTTTTTCACAAAGAAAAGAATTGATTGGAGATGAGAGAAGAAAAAATCCTGTTCATCTAATCTTGGATGAAGCACACAGATATATAAAAAAAGATTACAAATACTTATTAAGAGAAAATATTTTTGAGAGAATAGCTAGAGAGGGAAGAAAGTATTCATTGTATTTATTGATTTCATCTCAAAGACCATCCGAGTTGTCAGAAACGGTTCTATCTCAATGCTCTAATTTTATAATTCATAGAATACAAAATGAAGTTGACATGAGATATATAAATGCAGTTTTACCGTACTTTTCAGACGACTTTGTAAATAAAATAAAACAATCAATTCCAGGTGAAGCATTAATATTTGGCAATTGTGTTTCTATGCCTTTACATATAACGATTAATAAGTCTAATCCTGAACCAAATAGTAAAAATTGTATAATTTCTGATGAATGGTTTGGAGTTAAAATATGAGCGAAATCTTAATCTACCAAAACGAAGCAGGAAACATCAAAGTCGATGTGATGTTTGAAGATGGCTCAGTGTGGCTCTCTCAAGCTCAAATATGTGAAGTGTTTGGCAAAGCAAAATCAACCATAAGTGAGCATATAAAAGCTATATTTGAAGAGGGTGAGTTGATTAAAGATTCAGTTGTTCGGAATTACCGAACAACTGCAAATGATGGCAAAAAATATGATGTTGATTTTTACAACCTCGATATGATTATAGCCATAGGTTTTAGGGTGCGAACACCCACTGGTACAAAGTTTCGTATCTGGGCAAATGAGAGGTTAAAGGAGTACATTACAAAAGGTTTTGTTCTTAATGATGAGCGATTTAAAAACGGCAACTCTATGAGCTACTTTGATGAACTTCAACAAAGACTGCGAGACATCAGGCTTAGTGAGAAGTTTTTTTATCAAAAAATCAAAGATATCTATATGACAAGTATTGACTATGATGCTAAAGATGAAAAAACTATAGAGTTTTTTAAAGTGGTTCAAAACAAACTACTTTGGGCAGTGTCATCTCAAACAGCAGCAGAGCTTGTGCAAAATAGAGTAGATATATCTAAACCACTTTTAGGGATGAGTTCATTCGATAAAGAGGGTAAAAATGTCACCAAAAAAGATGTAAGTATTGCTAAAAATTATCTGAATGAAGATGAGATAAAACTCTTAGGGCTTTTGGTGGAACAATATCTTGCGTTTGCAGAAACAATGGCATCGCAAAAAACACCAATGTATATGAAAGATTGGATTGCAAGACTAGATATGATACTCTCTATCAATGGTAGGGAACTACTCGCTCACGCAGGAAAAATAAGCCACCAAATAGCAAAAGAGCGAAGTGAATTAGAGTATCAAAAATACAAAGAGATACAAAAAGAAGAGCAAAAAACACAAAGTATAAAAGAACTTGAAGAAGATATAAAGAGGTTAAAATGAGCAGTAAAACAAACGAAGAAGCGTTAGAGAGTAGTATTGAAAACTCCTTACTTGAGCAAGGTTTTATCAAGGGTGTAAATAGTGATTTTAACAAAGAGTATGCTCTTGATGAAAAACTATTTTTGGATTTTTTAGAGTCAACTCAATCAGATGAGCTAGACAAACTCCGTCGTGACCCTCAGTACAAACTTAAAGTGATACAAAGACTAGACAAGATGATAAAAAAGTACGGAGTGCTCAAGATACTTAAAAAAGGTCTTGATGTAGAAGATGCACACTTTACACTCTTTTATATAGCTCCTCTTAGCTCTAGTGCAGAGGAGACAAAAAAACGATTTGCCTCAAATCTCTTTAGTGTTACTAGACAAGTGACACATTCAACGGCAAATCCACTTCTTGAGATGGATATGGTTCTTTTTGTAAATGGTCTGCCAATAGTGACAATGGAGCTAAAAAATGGCTGGACTGGACAAAACGCTAGATTTCATGGAATAAAGCAATATAAAGAAGATAGAGATCCAAGAGAACCACTACTCAACTTTGCAAGGTGTATAGTTCACTTCACTATAGATACCGATGAAGCCTATATGACAACAAAGCTTGATGGGGCTAAAACTTTTTTCTTGCCGTTTAACAAAGGAAATAACCACGGAGCTGGAAACCCACCAAATCCAAACGGACATAAAACGGCATACATCTGGGAAGAGATTTTTACAAGAGATTCTTTAGCAAACATCATCCAGCATTTTGTAAGACTTGATGGCAAAGAGAGCGATAAGTTAAGCTCAAGAACACTTTTCTTCCCTAGATACCATCAGCTAAATGTGGTAAGAAAACTCATAAATGATGTCAGTATCAACGGCGTTGGTAAGACTTACCTTATCCAGCATAGTGCAGGTAGTGGAAAGTCCAATTCTATCACATGGAGTGCATACCAGCTTATAGAAGCGTATTATCAAGATGAAGAGAGACCACTTTTTAATAGTGTGATTATTGTTACAGATAGAAAGCTACTAGATAAACAACTTCGTGATAATGTAAAAAGCTTTAGTGAACAAAAAAATATCGTAGCTCCAGCATACAGTTCTAGCGAGCTTAAAAGCAATCTTGAAAATGGTAAAAAGATTATCTTGACTACTATTCAAAAGTTTCCGTTTATCGTGGATGGGATAAGCGATCTTAGTGACAAAAGATTTGCAGTTATCATCGATGAAGCTCACTCTAGTCAGAGTGGATCAGCCCATGGAAAAATGAACGAAGCGATGGGCAAAAAAGAGTTTGATGAAGAGATGGATGCTCAAGATATTGTGCTTGAGATAATGAAAAGCAGAAAGATGAAAGGCAATGCCTCATATCTTGCATTTACGGCAACGCCAAAAAATACAACTCTTGAAAAATTTGGTACAAAACAAGAAGACGGCAGCTATATACCTTTTCATCTATACTCTATGAAACAAGCTATAGAAGAGGGATTTATCCTCGATGTACTTTCAAACTACACCACTTACAAGAGCTATTATGAGATAGCAAAATCGATAGAAGATAATCCACTCTTTGAAACAGCAAAAGCTCAAAAAATCTTGCGAAGTTTCGTGGAGAAGAATCCATCTACCATAGCTACAAAAGTGGAGATAATGCTTGATCACTTCAGCAACAATGTGGTAAAGACTAAAAAGCTAAAAGGTAAAGCCAAAGGTATGGTAGTAACGGCAAATATAGAAACAGCCATAGCTTACTATCAAGCTATCACTAAAAAGCTTGATGAACTTGGCAATCCTTTTAAAGCGGTTATTGCATTTTCTGGTAAGAAAGAGGTAAAAGGGATTGAGTACACAGAAGATAGCATCAACGGCTTTACCTCAAAAGATATAAGTGAGAAGTTCGACACAGACGAGTATAGGCTACTTGTAGTTGCAAATAAGTTTTTAACAGGGTTTGACCAACCAAAACTTTGTGCAATGTATGTAGATAAAAAACTTCAAGGTGTACTAGCAGTTCAGGCACTCTCTCGTCTAAATCGTTCAGCCCCAAAATATGGTAAAAAAACAGAAGATTTGTTTGTACTGGATTTTTTCAATAGAGTTGAAGATATAAAGGCTTCGTTTGACCCTTTTTACACCTCTACATCTCTAAAAGAAGAGACAGATATAAATGTACTGCATGAACTCAAAAGTACACTTGATGACACTGGTATATATGAGCAAAGTGAAGTGGATGATTTCTTTGAAAAATATTTTAGAGGCGTAGATGCAAGTGAACTCTCTATCATCATAGATGTAGCAGCACAAAGATTTAACCAAGAGCTTGAACTAGAAGATGATGATAAAGCCGACTATAAGATAAAAGCAAAGCAATTTGTGAAGATTTATGGACAAATGGCTTCCATCATGCCATATGAAATTATTGGATGGGAAAAGCTTTTTTGGTTCTTGAAATTTTTGATACCTAAGATGATAATCAAAGATAAAAACAAAGATCTACTTGATGAACTTTTAGATGCCGTAGATCTTTCAACTTATGGGCTAGAGAGAGTGAAACTGAGTACAACAATAGGTTTAGATGACAGTGCGACTGAACTTGAACCACAAAACGCCAATCCTAGAGGTGCTCATGGAGGAGATAGTGAGAAAGACCCACTTGATGAAATCATAAAATATTTCAATGAAAAGTGGTTTCATGGATGGGAAGCTACTCCAGAAGAGCAAAAAGCAAAATTCATTCATATCATGGATAGAGTAAAAACGCATAATGACTATGAGTCAAAATATGAGAAAAACTATGATGAGTTTACTAGAAAACTAGCTCTTGAGAAGATGATAAGTGAAGTTATGAATAAAGAGAGAAGAAAAGAGCTGGAACTCTATAAACTTTTTGCAGGAGATGAAGCATTTAGAGTTGGCTTGGTAGAGAATTTGGAAAGAGCATTGAATATTAGTGCTCATAGTTAATTAAATGAGATAATAGATATGTTTTAAATGACTTTTCTGAGACATAACTATAGTGAATATTTTCAATTTTTTTTAAAATTATTAATTATATTTTGTCCCAACTATTGATTTTATGTCCCAAATAAGATATAATATATTTTTTGAAAGGGAATTAAAATGAAGAAAAAAAATGTATTAAACTTAATAAAATATCACGCAGAAAAAAATGAAGATGCTTTTAGAAATGAAGCATATGAAATTGCAAAATTTTTTGATAGAAGCAATGATTATCAGCTTTCTGAATATATTATGGCTTTATTATCAGATACAAATACTTTTTCCCCTCAAATAGATACAAATGAAAATATATTTGTTAAGAGAATTGAAACATCGAATAATCCATTACCATTACCAAATTCAATCAAAGATAATATATTAGGTTTGATAAATGCTATCGGACATAACGCTGGAGTAAATAAATTCTTATTTGAAGGTCCTCCTGGTACAGGTAAAACTGAAACAGCTAAACAAATTGCAAGAATACTTGAACGAGAATTATTTATAGTAGATTTTGACTCCGTTATAGACAGTAAACTGGGACAAACTTCTAAAAATATATCCTTACTTTTCAAAGAGATTTCTTCAGTTGCAAATCCAGATAAAGTTATTATTCTTTTTGATGAGATAGATTCTATAGCGATTGATAGAATTAATTCAAATGATTTAAGGGAAATGGGCAGAGCAACTTCTTCTGTTTTAAAGGGATTAGACAGCTTAAATAATAATATTGTCTTAATCGCAACTACTAATTTATACAAAGCATTTGATAAGGCATTATCAAGAAGATTTGATGCTATTATTGATTTTAGCAATTATACAAAACAAGATCTTATTGAAGTTGGTGAAGCAATTTTAAATGATATGTTGCAGAAATTTAAATTTACGGGAAGAAATATCAGATTGTTTAAAAAAATACTTGAAAGCATGGATGTAATACCATATCCTGGAGAACTTAAAAATCTTATAAAGACTTCGATAGCATTTAGTGATCCTAGTAATGAATATGATTATTTAAAAAAACTATATATTAATGTTACTAAAGCTGATGAAAGTATGGATTTAAAATACATGCAAAATAAAGGCTTTACTGTTAGAGAAATTGAAATTTTGACAGGAATATCAAAAAGTCAAGTTTCTAGAGAGTTAAAGGAGTAACATTGAATAACCTATTACAATTAAAAGGAAGATTTGAACAAGCATCTAGATCGACAGATGGATTTGGTGCACCTAATTTACCTGCAGGTCAATCTGTAAATGTATCAAAATTACAAGATTTACTGAAAAACTTAAAAGAGCTTAGAGAGTATTGGAAAGGTCAAAATCTCCTCCCTGGAGCACTTATTTCAGTGTACTATATTAAAGTTGCAGCTAAAAGCAATAGGATACAAGCTCTTTTAGGAAACAATTCAAATAAACCTAATAATTCTATAGTAGGTGCAAAATTTTCACTTGATGCCTCTCCCAAGCACATTATCACACATTACATATCACAAGATATTTTAAATGAATCGATACAAAAATTAACCCATAGTATTAATATTTTAAATCAACAGTTTGATGGAGAAATTGACTGTGATACAATTGATAAAATAAATAAAAAAAAGATTCCTTATACTCATAAAACAATTTTCAAAACAAATTTTCTTAATGTCGTTAGAGATGCATATTATGTTGAAAAGTTTGATATATCTATTGAAGATGCAATGTTTGAACAAAATGCAATTATTACTATATATAAAACAGATGTCAAAACAACACAACTTTTGAAAAAAATAGGAATAAGTATTCTCTCTAACCGTATCATGGATGAAACAACTATTTTATTGAGACCTGATGAACTAGAAATCTTAAAGACAAAAGCTCCGTTTTTAATATCTATGGCAGTTAGTGATTTATCTGAAATTACAAAAGATGATTTTCAATTTATTGATGATGGCATTATCACTATCGACTCTCCCAAAAATGAGCCAATAATTGGAGTGATTGATACACTTTTTGATGAAAGAGTATATTTTTCAGAATGGGTTGAATATACTAATATGCTATCTAGTGATATACCTGTATCTGAAAGTGATAAAGAACACGGTACAGCAGTTTCTTCTATAATTGTAGATGGACCAACTTTTAATTCTCATTTAGATGATGGATGTGGTAGATTTAGAGTTAGACATTTTGGAGTAGCTAGTGGTAATAGTTTTAACTCATTTACTATATTAAGAAATATTAGCGAAATAGTAGCTGCAAATAAAGATATTAAAGTATGGAATTTATCTTTAGGTTCAAAACTCGATATAAATCCTAATTTTATATCTCCTGAAGCAGCTATTCTAGATAAGATTCAATTTGATAATGATGTCATATTTGTTATAGCTGGAACAAATTTATCTTCTGGAGAAACTGTAATCAAACCTATTGGAGCACCTGCTGATTCAATAAATTCCATAGTCGTAAATTCTGTAGATAAAGATAATAAACCTTCTTCTTATAGTAGAAAAGGGCCTGTATTGTCATTTTTTATTAAGCCTGATATTAGTTATTATGGTGGTGATTTAAAAAATCCAATGAAAGTTTGCACTCCAAATGGAGAAGCTCTTGTAAAAGGAACTTCATTTGCAGCTCCATGGATTTCTAGAAAACTATCATATTTGATCAATGTCCTAGGATTAAGTAGAGAAATTGCTAAAGCACTGCTTGTTCACTCTGCTACCACTTGGGATAAACAACAAAGTGATCCAACGCTTGTAGGACATGGAGTTGTTCCTATATACATCAAGGATATTGTGCATAGTCAGGATGACGAAATACAATTTGTTATACAAGGTATTTCTGAAAAATATGATACATACAATTATAATATACCAGTTCCTATAGTTAAGGATAAACATCCTTTTATTGCAAAGGCTACACTTTGTTATTTCCCTGCATCTTCAAGAAACCAAGGGGTTGATTACACTAATACAGAACTTGATATAAAATTTGGTAGATTAAACGATAAGAATGTTATTCAATCAGTTAATAAAAATCGCCAAACAGAAGAATTTAATCATCATACATATGAAGAGGATGCTCGTAAATCTTTTAGAAAATGGGATAATGTAAAACATATACGAGATTTTTTTACTGGAAAAAATAGAGAGTTGAAGGCTTACGATAATCATTTGTGGGGTCTAAGTCTTAAAACAAAAGAACGGCTTGATGAAAGACATGGAGATGGACTTAAATTCGGTATAGTGATAACATTAAAAGAGATCAAGGGGGTTAATAGAATTGAAACATTTATTCAAAATGCTCAACTTAGGGGTTGGCTAGTAAATCAAATAGATGTGGAGAATAGAATTGATATATTCAATATTGCAGAAGAAGAAATTGAATTTGAATAGTTTATTCAAAATTGACTGTTTTTAAATTTATTGAAGGGAGGTAAAATAGTATGGGATTAAAACCAGGACCAAAGCCTGTTGCAAAATCAACTGGCAAACTAGACCAACGGCGTAGAGATAATAAAAGTACTCCAGGTAATAAGCCAAGCTTAAAACCATCAAAGAGCTCAAAAAAATAATATGGCAATTTGTAATATTTTTGAAGCACTTTTAAAAAAGTTTGTAAAATTACTTAATTTTATGCTGGGATAATGTTCTCAATGGAAATTAAATACAAGGAGTTGATAGGGAATAAAGACAAGATTTAAGATAAATACACAGATGATATATGGTTATAAGCGTATAACCTGACGGCAATCAGGTTATTTGGTTACGCTATGCGTATAAATTAAGTGTTATCAAGCTAATAAGTTTAAAACAATTAATCTATAATGTTTTTGATCAAGCAAATTATAGTTGATTACATATTATATAAATATAAAACGATTGTATAGTCAATATACTTTTTTTAAGCTCATTACTCTTTGTAACACTATTTAGCTAGAAAGGATAATATATTGGCTAATGAAGTTACGAGATATATAAAAAAAGAAGTCGAAAGAGAACTTTGGGCAAGAAGTGCTGGCAGATGCCAGTTTGAAGGTTGTAATAAAATTTTATTCAAATCTTCAATTACGCAAGAAAGAGTAAATATCGCACAAAAAGCTCATATATACTCTTTTTCAGAAGAAGGTCCTAGAGGATGGGGTCCATTCGTTTTTAATAAAGATGCGTTAAATGAAACAGATAATTTAATGCTAATGTGTCATGAATGTCATGTGAAAATTGATAGAAATGAATCTAAATATCCTGCAAAAATGCTCCAAGAATGGAAGCAAAAACACGAACAAAGAATTAATGTTGTTACAGGTATTGAAACAAGTAAACAATCGCATGTAGTGTTTTATGGTGCTAATATAAGTGATCAAAAATCACTAATACAAAAAAATGAAGCAATTGCTGCGATGTTTCCAGATAAATACCCCACAAATGAAAACCCTATACTCTTATCTATGCAATCTGAATTGAAAGATAATGATAAAGATTTTTGGAATATTGAACTAAAACATTTAGAAGCAATATTTACGAAATATATTGAACCTAAAATTGAAGAAAAAGATTCTGGAGATTTTTCAATATTTGCTATGGCTCCAATGCCTTTATTAATAAAGCTTGGTAGTTTATTTACAGATAAAATATCAGTAGATACATATCAACCAATTAGAGAACCAAAAACTTGGCGATGGCAAGAAGAGCCTAAAGATTTTGAGTTTGTTGTAACAAATGATGAAGAGTATGAAAAAGAGCCTGTTCTCATTCTCTCATTAAGTGGAAAAATCTCAAGAGATAGAATTTATGAAGTTACAGGTCAAGATGTAAATATATGGGAAATCACAGCTCCTAAGAGCTTTTTACATAATGATTTTATGAGGTCAAAAGCACAACTCTCATTATTTCGTCAAGAGATTAGAAAACTCATGGTTCAAATAAATGATAAACATTCAAAAAAACCGTTAAAAATTTTTCCTGCAATGCCAATATCGTGTGCAATTGAATTAGGAAGAGTACGAATGCCAAAATCAGATATGCAGTGGATCATTTATGATCAAAATAACAAAGCTGATAAATTTATTGAAGCTATAACTATTGGAGAAGCCAAATGACAAAACAACAAGAGACACTAATTTTAGAAAATATTGTAGAGCTATTAGAGCTACCTGATACTGCTTATAAAAAAGCAAAAGAGAGATATGAAGACCTAGGTGAATGGTTCGGGAGAGATGAGTCACTATTTAAAGATAACGATGTACATGTATTCCCGCAAGGTTCATTTAGACTCGGAACAGCTATAAGGCCTCTTAACAATAATGAAGAGTATGATTTGGATTTAGCTTGTAATATAAGAGATGGTATTTCAAAAAGTACACACAGCCAAAAAGATTTAAAAGAGCTTGTTGGGAAAGAACTTGAATCTTACAGAAATACTAGAGGAATCAAATCAAAAAAAGATGAAAAGAGAAGATGCTGGAGACTTGAATATCAAGACTCACTAAGCTTCCATATAGATGTTGTTCCCTGTATTCCTCTTGATGAATCAATATCAAATTTGATTTATAAGGATATCTATGGAAACTATGTATCTGATGAAAACTTGTCTAGGAAAATTTCGAGCAAGTCTGTTTCAATAACTGATACTGATAAAAAAAACTATCCAAAAATTGATAGTGATTGGAATATTAGCAATCCAGAGGGATATGCGTTATGGTTTGAAGCAATGATGCAAAAAAATCAAGCTACACGATTGTTAATGGAAAAGGCTCAAGTTGATAAACTGCCAAGTTTTAATCAAAAAACAATTTTGCAAAGAGCTGTTCAGTTGTTAAAAAGACATCGAGATAATATGTTTAAGGATAACGATGACTCAAAACCAATTTCAGTTATTATCACAACTCTTGCAGGGCGAGCATACAATGGGGAAGAAAATTTAGTAGATGCCTTAAAAAATATTCTTGATAATATGGATAAGTATATAAATAAAAGTGGTAAAAAAGTACCTAATCCAACGCATCCAGAAGAAGATTTTGCAGATAAATGGGATGATGCATCATATACTCATTTAAAATTGGAAGAGAATTTTTACCTTTGGTTAAAGTCTGCAAGAAGAGATTTTGCTTCAATGACTGGAAGTGATAATGGTGGATTTGATTCTGATTTAATATCTGAAAAAATGAGCTTATCATTAAACTCTATCGATAAAATAGGAACAATGTTAGGTTTAGCTGCTAGTTCAGCTTTTTCAAATAATTATCATATTAAAAAAGAAGATACTGCTAGTCCATGGAGAAAATCTTAGATGAGTTTAATAAGTAAAATTAAGCTGGAAGATTTTTTAGATAAACATAGATCTATGTCTATTAAGCCGTCAAAAAATGATGGCTTAATAGTTGAGGGCAAATTATATTTTACTGCTAAAACTGATGGATACAGAGAGGTTAAAGACTTTTATAAAATACGAATTAAAATTGCAAATAATTTTCTGTCTGCTATCCCAGAAGTTGAAGAAATAGGAAACAAAATTCCTCGTGAGGAAGAATATCATATCAATCCAGACAACACTTTATGCTTGGGTTCATCGCTAAGATTATTGCAGTTATTGAGTAAAGATCCAACCCTTGAAGGTTTTATAAAATATTGTTTAGTTCCATATTTATATGGAGTTTCATTAAAAATACAAGATGGTGAAAAGTTAGTTTTTGGTGAGTTGGCACATGGCGAAAAAGGCATCATAGATGAATATGAAAAGATCTTTGCTATTAAGGGAAAAGATTCTATTAAGCAGGTAATAAAAATGCTTTCTATGAAAAAAAGAGTAGCAAATAAACAGCCATGCTCTTGTGGATGTAAAAACCGACTTGGAAAATGCAGCCAAAAGTTGAATGTCAAAATTAATCAATTTAGACATTTTGCTGCAAGATATTGGTACAAAAATTATGGAGAAGAAACTTTCACGGAGGCATAGAAGTGTCTCCTTATTTCTCCAAAATCATTCAATTATGAATATAAGTGAAAGAGATATAAAAGGAGAAATTCAATGACAAGTAAAGTAAGTGTATTAGATATATACAGATCAGAGATTGAGGAGTTTGTAAAAACTGGTGCTAGTTTAAGAAGTATTTGGAAAATATTAAGTTCTAAAATGCCAAGTGATGTACAAATATCATATAATGGATTTTACAGGTACTGTAAACGAAAAGGGCTAAAATAGCCCTTTAAATTAATATGTTAGTTTATTTAAAAAATCAAGATTTTCTTTGAGAATATTTATTGATTTCGAAGCATTTTCTAAAACAAGACTTATTTCATTGTCTGATAAATTTTCAACTATTGAAATTAACTTCTTTTTATCAAAAACGGTAAAACCATGCCCTAAGTTTTCAAATGATAACAAATCAAAACTGTTTATTTTTTCAATTAAATACTCTTTATCATTGCTATTATTGGCTGTATCATCTTTTGCAATATGTACTAAAATCTTATACAAAAATAAGATAATTCTTTGCGTTTTAGGAAAAATAATATCTGCTAATTTTTCAAAAAAAGATTCTTTTGTAGTTGATAATTTTAAAAATAGTTTTTGAAGAGTAAATTGTTTTAGATAATCAGCAACTTCTGTTTCATTTTGAGAAATTGCAATAGCATTATTGAGTGCAATAATTGATGGACTTTCAATGTTTTCAATACTTTGTGTGTTTTTTGTGCCAAAAATATAATTGAGATCTATATTGTTTTTTTTAGCATATTCAATTATAGGTTCAAATTGTAATGAGTTTCTTTGCAACCATCCCCTTAATGTATTGTAATTTATTTCAAGTAAATCAGCTAAATCTTTATCATTTTGAATTTTTTCAATTTGCTTTATTCTATATAAAACATCTTTTGCATCCATTTTAAACTCCTTTTCCTTGTTGTGTATTATACATAAATTAATCTAATGTTTACTTTTAAAACATTATCAGATTAGTTTTGAAGTTGAAATGTTCACTATTATATTGACAAATGTTTTATTATTTGGCATAATTTGTTTTAAAGTGTATCACTTAATGTTTTATATTTAAACAAAGGAGTTTGTTGTGATTTCAAAAGAACTTTATCCTTTGCTTTTTGCAAAGAGGTGGACAGATCCAATTGCTTTTGTAGAAGATGTTGCATCAAAGATTGAAAATCCTTTTTGGGGTAGTGGCGGTGCTGCACGAGAGTATGCAAAAGAGATTTTAAAAATTGACAATCAATGGCAATGGTTATCATATAGGGTGGATGATTTTGCATCTTTGGTAGAGAACAATATGCGATTAAAGTTAAATAAATGGCTTTTTAGAGCTTTACTTGGGTGTGGAGGATTGGCTTCAAGGATTTGTTCTACGGAAGAAGCTACTAAGTGGCTTATGGATAGATATATCTCAGAGCTTAAAAATCTTTTTGATAGAAGATACAAAAATTATATTGATCTAAATAATACGGTAGTAACAAGATATGACGAGGAGATGAGAATTGAGGAAGAAGATGGATTTGAGTGTAGATAAAATAAAACAAGAACTAGCTTCTATAAAAGCACTTAAAAAAGAGATGAATGATTTAAGAGCATTATTGCTTGATGAATATATCACTCAGGATGCAGAAAATGTAATTAGAAGTGAAATAACTAAACTAGAAAGTGAACTTTCTAAACATAAAGTACAGCAACTAGGGGAGATTGATCAAAATTTTCTGAACTCAATCAACATTACAAGGGTAGAGGCCATTGATCTTGAAGATAAAACATTGGTATATCTTTACGATAACTTGATTGTTAAAGCAGAAATAACACTAATTGCTGCAAAACCAAGCAGTGGCAAAAGCTTGACCACAATGGCTTTATCAAATATGTCTTTACAGAACAATATTAGCTATGTTTTTTATTTTGACTTAGATAATTCTCCGACAACACTCAAAAAAAGAGGCATTGACAAGATAGAGAAAAGATGGGGTGAGAGGTTTCAATATCATTCTCCTATAAAAAAGAAAAATGGAAGAGTTGTAAAAAAAGAGGATATTTGGAATGTTATTACAAAACTAAAAACGAGAAATCTACAAAACATCTTGATTGTTTTTGATAGTGCTAAAAATTTTCTAAAAGCTGGAGCAGACAGGGATAAAAACAAAGATGTTTCTCCTTTAATGGATTTTTTTAGAGTCCTACGAGATCTTGGTGCTACGGTGATACTTCTGCATCACACAAACAAGCCAAATAAAGACTTAGGAGAACTAACCTATGCTGGTAGTTCTGCTTGGGAAGAAGATAGCTCAAATGCTTTTTTATTGAGTTATAACGACTACAAAAAAACTTTTATTTTCACACCATTTAAAAATAGAATTGGAGATATTGAAGAGATAGCTTTTGTTTATAAGGAAGAAAATCACTCTTTATCTCAAGTTGAAGTGGAGTGGGCGAAAGAAACACAAGTAGATGAAGTCATTAAAGATGAAATAATAGAGTTTATTAAAACATCACACCAAAAACCTATCTACAGCCAAATAATGAAATATATGCAAGAGATGGGCTTTACAAACAAGGATAAAGTTAATGCAATAGTTCAAGCTGGAAAAAACAAATACTGGAAAACTACAAAGATTGCAGAGAAAAATTTCAAAGATGTTTATGAACTCATGGAGAGTGATACTCGGATAAGTCAGATAAGTCCTTTTAGTTCAGATAAGTCTGTTTTTAGGGGTATTAAGGGAAATGAGTTCTTGCCAGATAAGTCCTTTGATACTTCGGATAAGTCATCAAATATGAATATAGATAGAAAGATAGTTTAGGAGGAAAATATGTCGGAAATTTCAGAAAATGTTTTAAAACT
>NZ_JALOAA010000066.1 GCF_023229025.1 Sulfurimonas sp. | reverse complement strand
TTAAGGAGACCTTTACCCCTGCTTGACTTGCTTTATAGAGTGCTTTTATTACATCATCATCTACAAGTGAGTTTAGCTTTGCGATAATCTCCCCGTTTGTACCTTTTCTAGTCTCATTTTGAATTAACGAGAGTACTTTTGGCTTAATCTGTGATGGCGACATATAGAGCTCATTGAGTTTGCCCTTTTTACTAAAACCGGTTAAGAAGTGGAAAAAGCGTGTCATGTCACTTGTTATATCATCTTTACTTGTTAGATAACTCATATCCGTATAGATTTTTGAAGTAGTAGGATTGTAATTTCCTGTTCCTAGATGAGCGTACTGCTTGAGTTTACCGTTTTTTCTTCTTGTAATAAGAGTCGCTTTTGCATGAACTTTAAAGCCTTTTATCCCATAAATAACATGCGCACCCGCTTTTTCAAGAGCTTTTGCCCAGATGAGATTATTCTCCTCATCAAATCTAGCTTTAAGTTCGACCATGACAGTTACCTGCTTGCCTGATTCGCTTGCACTCATAAGGGCTTTAACGATAGGCGAGTCAGTTCCCGAGCGATAAAGTGTCATCTTTATAGACACCACATCAGGGTCTTTCGCCGCCGTTTGAATAAGCTTTACGATAGGGTCAAAGCTCTCATAAGGGTGGTAGAGCAAAATATCTTGTTTCTCCAAGGTTGAAAATATGTTTTCGTTATTATCCAAAGGAGGAAGAGTTTTTGGTTTAAACGCTTCCGTCAAAAGGTGAGCAAAATGTTTGTTTGAAACTATCTGCCAAAGGCTAGATAGATTTAAGAAGGTATGAAATTTATATATATCATCTTTATATACGTTTGTGTGACGGTTAAAAAAGTTTATAATCTCCTCATCTCCGTCGCTTCCAATCTCAAGCCTTACCATAGCTCCTTTTCGGCGAAGCTTTAGCCCCTCTTCTAGTATCTCTAAAAAGTCATCAGCCTCCTCCTCTTCAATCTCTATATCTGCATTTCTAGTAACTCTAAAAGATGCAAATTTTAGTAAGGTATATCCTGGAAAAAGTTCTGCTACATGCTCTACAACTATACTCTCTATAGGCACATAAACATTATGTTCAAGTTCTACAAATCTTTCCAAAACTCTAGGAACACGAATAATTCCAAATCTCTCTATAGCTGTATTGTCACTATCTTGAAGTTTTACAATAAGTCCAAAGCTAAGATTGTTCAGATGTGGAAAAGGGTGAGTCGCATCTACGGCAATCGGTATTATCACAGGGTATATATTTTCGTTAAAATATCTGTTTAAATAATTTCTTTGGTGCTGATTTACCTCTTTGTAAAGCTTTATGCTTATGCCCTCAAGCTCAAGTTTTTTCAATATGCCGCTCATGCAGTGCTCAACTACCTGCTGCTCTTGATGAAGATATGCTCTTATTTCACGAAGCTGCTCAAGCGGAGTAAGTTTATCGGCACTTGATACTACGATACCGGCAGCAAATAGTTTTTTAAGTCCGGCTACTCTAATCATATAAAATTCATCTAAATTTGTTCCGTAGATAGCCAAAAATTTAAGACGCTCCAAAAGAGGAAGAGACTCATCTTGCGCTTGTTTTAAAACTCTTGTATTAAATTGTAGCCATGATATCTCACGATTGTTGTATAGACTTGGATTTTTTAGATTTATCATTACAAATCCCTATAACATAGATTTTTTAAAATAGGGGCGCATTATACCAAATAAAGGTTACTTTATAATTCCGGTACCTCTGTAGTTTGCGCTATGGTAGATTGTAACACCGTTTTTACGAGCGTAGTATCTCATAAGGAGTTTTTGTAGAGTTGGCTCTATTGAGGGCGAAAACCAAGCGTTGTTACTAATAGCAATAACAAAGGAGACATCTCCCTCATAAATCTCATCGCATGTGGCCTCATAGCAGATAGCATTTCTAAACTTTACCCCTTTAATCGTAAAGTCTGTAGGCTCAGTTGCCGTTTTAAAGTCTGATGCTCCGCCAAAAAATATCTCATTTATAAAATTTTGTGCAAATTTTGGAAGCGGAATATACTCTCCAAAAGGAACCAAAACCAATTTTTTTGCCACACTAAGGTCGCCTTCGTTAAACATGTACGTTACATTATAGTGCACGTCTCCTTCACTAAGCAGTGAACCTGCTACTATGGCAATCTCGTTTGAAGACTCCTTTAGCTTATTCATGACTTGCGGAGTTTTGTTCATATAAAACGCAAAGACGGATTCTGGAAATACAACTATGTCATAATCCTCCTTTTTTGCCTGTTCTATCTCAGCAAATACTAGCTCAATCGTCGGCAGTAGGCTCTCTCTTTTCCACTTTTTGTCTTGAGTTATATCAGTAGCTACAAGTTTTATCTTTAGCGGAGCATCTTTTTGGGTAGCCGGATTTATATTTATACTAAATATTAGCAGTAAAAGTGGTAGGTATTTGTATGAGTTTTTGATATAGTTAGGGAGGCTAAGAGCTAAAAGCACAAGAAGGAGTTGATATTTATAAACTCCAAAGTAGCTATCTACAAAGAGGAGCTCAATCTGGAGCCAGTTAAAATCAAAAGGCTCTACAAAGCTTAGAATAAAGAGCATAAAAGCTCTTATGGCTACACTCTTTGTAAGAGCTAAAACTCCAAAAAAAAGTGTATATATAATTGCAAAAAGTATGGTAATTATAGACTCCATATATCCTACACCGTTATACTTAAAGCTATATCCAATCCAGTAAAACCAAAGAAGACCTATAAAAAATCCGGCTACTAAAACAGCTCTTTTTGGAATATATAAAAGCAGAGCAAGTGCTAAGAGTCCAAAGAGGGTATTTATAAATTTAAGAGTTATGCCAAAATGTTCTAGATAAAGAAAAGCACTAAAAAACAGCGCAGTTATAATCCCGCATATAAAATCAAAAAAAGTAGAGTTATAGTTGTTTCTAATATCATGGATTTTTTTAATCATTTTTTCATCGCTATGTTTTTGAAGCGAATTATAGCACTATTCAGTCTTCTATTAATATACTTTTTGTATAATTGCCACAATTTATTTAAAGGAAACTAAGACTCATGGAAATTATAGGTCAACTACTCCCATTTATAATTCTGATTGCAATTATGTATTTCATAATTATCCGTCCACAGCAAAAAGCGGCAAAAAGCCATAAAGAGATGCTAGAGGCTCTAAAAAAGGGCGATAAAATCGTAACATTAGGTGGGATTATCTCTACTATACATAAAGTTGAAGAGCAGTTTTTAAGTATTAAAATAAACGATGATGTAATTGTTAAAGTAACAAAAGATGCAGTTGCTAGAAAGTATGAGGATGAAGCTTAATTATCGCGTAGTTACATTTGCTCTTGCCATAATTTTTGGTATATTTTTCTCTGCCCCATCTCTATTTCAGATGCAAGATGGAAAAAAGATAACTTTAGGTCTTGATCTTCAAGGCGGACTTCATATGCTTCTTGGCGTTAAAACTGAGGAGGCTGTAGAGTCACGAATTAAATCTATTGCCGCAAGTGTTAAACATTTTAGTGAGAGAAAAGATATCTTAATCGACACTCTTAATTTTGATGAAAATGGCATTACCATTACTCTTTTAGACAAAGATGATGTTAAGCGGATAAAATCTTTTTTACATGAGGTAAAAGGTGCTGTTGTAGTTGCAGTTGATGAGAGTATCTCTTTTACTCTTAGTGATGAAGAGATACAAAACACACAAAAACAAGCAATATCTCAAGCAATCGAGACAATCAGAAATAGACTTGACCAGTTTGGTTTAACTGAGCCGATAGTTGCAAGACAAGGTGAAGAGAAGATTCTTGTTCAGCTTGCAGGTATTAAAACTATGGAGGAGGAGCAACGTGCTCGTGAGCTTATCTCTCGTGCGGCAAAACTTGAACTTATGGCTGTTGATGAAGATAGAGCAGCTAGAGTCTATAGTATGAGCGAGAACGAGGCAGCATCTTACGGTGATGTTATTTTGGAGGATGCTACAAATCCAAAAATAAAACATCTTGTTCGTGAAATCCCAATCCTTGATGGTGGAATGCTTACCGATGCACATGTTGGTTTTGATGAAAACAATCGTCCTTTAATTAGCTTCTCTCTAAATGCTGAAGGTGCTGAGATATTTGGCGATTTTACAGGTAAAAATGTAGGAAAACATTTAGCTGTGGTATTAGATTCTAAAGTTTATTCTGCGCCTGTTATAAATGAGCGTATAGGCGGCGGAAGCGGACAAATCTCAGGAAATTATACAGTTATGGAAGCAAAAGATTTGGCTATTGCACTTCGTTCAGGCTCTCTTATGGCTCCGATTTATCTTATGGAAAAACGCTCAGTAGGACCTAGTTTAGGGGCTGATAGTATTAAAGCTAGCATGATAGCTCTTGTGGGCGGATTTATATTGGTCATAATCTTTATGGTTGTTTATTACAGAATGGCAGGAATTATCGCAAATATTGCTCTGATTTCAAATCTATTTATAATTTTAGCGATTATGAGCCTTTTTGGTGCCACTCTGACTCTTCCGGGAATGGCAGGAATCGTTTTAACCGTCGGTATGGCAGTCGATGCAAACGTTATCATCTCTGAGCGAATCCGTGAGCTTTTACATGAAGGCAAATCAATTAATAAGGCTATAGAAGATGGGTACGCAAATGCCATGAGTGCTATTTTAGATGCAAATATCACTACTCTTATAGCAGCTGTTGTTCTGTATGCGTATGGAACAGGTGCAATCAAAGGTTTTGCCATTACTATAAGTATAGGAATATTAGCTTCAATGCTTACTGCGATTCTTGGAACACATGGGATTTATCAGATGTTAAGTAAGAGAATACAAAAAAGCAAAAACAATCTTCTGTGGTTTGGGATTAAGGGGTAGAGATGGAATTTTTTAAATATACTAAAGCCCTTGGTTTTATGGGCAAATCAAAATTTACAAGGAGTCTCTCAATACTTTTAGTTTTAGGCTCCTTTGCTATTTTAGCGACAAAAGGTCTTAATTACGGCGTTGATTTTGCAGGAGGAACGATTGTTCAAGTAAAGTATGAGAGTGCTGCTCCAATAGATGAGATGAGAGAGAAGCTAAAGAGTAACACTATTTTTGACGGTGCTACTATTACTGAGTTTGGTTCTAAAGAAGAGGTTGTTATACGCATGAGAACAACTACAGGCGATGTTGTAGTAGATGTTGGAGATGTTGCGCGAGAGACACTTGGGGGCACCGGAGAGTTTGAGATTCGCCGTGTTGATATAGTAGGACCAAAAGTTGGAAGCGAGCTTAAAGAGAAGGGCATAATGTCCATGATACTTGCTGTTATCGGAATCTTAATCTATGTAGCGTTTAGATTTGAGTGGAGGTTTGCCGTTGCTTCTATATTAGCACTTGTTCATGACGTCACTATTGCGCTTGGAGCTATAGCCCTTGTCGGATTAGAGGTAAATTTGGATGCATTAGCCGCGCTTCTTACTATTTTGGGTTACTCTTTAAATGACACTATAATCATATTTGATAGAATTCGTGAAAGTGTTGTAAAACAAAGAGATAGTGAACTTAGCGATATAATTGATGAGTCTATAACAAGAACTCTAGCCAGAACAACACTAACATCTTTAACAACTTTCTTTGTTGTATTTACGCTCTTTATGTTTGGCGGTGAGATTATTCATGCTTTTGCATTTACTCTTTTGGTGGGTATCGTTATAGGAACATACTCATCAATCTTTGTAGCATCTCCGACTCTTCTTCTTTTTGGGTTTGATGTTAAAAACTATCATGTAAAACTTGCACAAAAAGCAAAAAGGGAAGCAGAAAAAGAGAGGATGAGAGCTCAGTACGAATCTGGGGTTATGTAAAAACATTAAACATCCCTTGCCTAAAATCCGGCTTTTTGCCGGATAATCTTCTTTAAAAATCATCTAAGTTCTTATGTTAACAAAATAGAAGATACAATACTCAAAAAGGAGTTCGCTATGAGTGATGTTACACTGTTGGTATTTTTTCTGTTTATTGTTTTTTGGGTCTACTCAATAATCTCCGTATATAGAGCTAAGTTTAAAGAGGAGAAGCAGAAGGTATTTTGGCGAATAGCAATTGTCTTTGTTCCGCCTTTAGCATTTTTTTATCTTTTTATGAAAAAAAACTTAATTCTAAAATAGGCTGCATTAAGACTTCAGTCGCTACTT
>NZ_JALOAA010000021.1 GCF_023229025.1 Sulfurimonas sp. | reverse complement strand
TTTGGCTTGATAGAAGAGGGTGACAAGATACTAGTGGGACTTAGCGGAGGAAAAGATTCTCTCACACTAGTTCATGCACTAAAAGAGCAGCAGCGCCGAGCACCGTTTAAGTTTGAGTTTATTGCAGCAACGGTTTCATACGGAATGGGAGAGAAGTTCGATAAATTGATTAGGCACTGCAAAGAGCATGAGATACCGCATCTTATACATGATACACAGATATATGAGCTAGCAGAGGAGAAAATAAGAAAAAACTCCTCATTTTGCAGCTTTTTTTCACGCATGAGAAGAGGTTCGCTCTATAGCGCTGCGCAGCAGCATGGATGTAATAAGGTGGCACTAGGTCACCATATGGATGATGCCGCAGAGAGCTTTTTTATGAACTTCATATATAATGGTCAGATGCGCTCGCTTGCCCCAAAATATAGGGCAGAGAACGGTTTAATCGTAATACGCCCTTTAATTCAGATGAGGGAGCGTCAGTTAGCCGCATTTGCACTTGATAATAATATCCCTACTATTGGGGATGAGGCATGTCCTTCAATGAGATTTGATATTAAAATGCCACATGCAAGGGCGAATACAAAAGAGATGCTCTCTAAAATGGAAAAAGAGTTCCCCTCACTTTTTACAAGTTTAAATGCAGCATTTAAAAATATCTCAGTAGAGACATTTTTTGATAAAGAGAGATTTAATATTTAGACTCTATCTTCTCTTCATCTTTTTCAATTTGTGATTTTTTCTCATGTAGAGTTTCATCTCTTAGGGTTTGTAAAAATTCTATCATATTCTCTTGATATGAGATAACATCTCTATCATGTGAAAGTAGAAGTAGTTCTTTTAGTGATTCAATGTCTATCTTTTTGGCATATCTTGGCACAATTTTTAACTCTTTTTGAATATTTGCAACAAGGGTATCTATGTCTAAGCCGTTATCTTCTTTTACTTTTTGAACAAGCTCCTTGGTATTTAACATTAATAAGTTTGCTCTCTCATCATCATTTTTGTATATTTTCATACCAATTTTTTTTATAATAGAGTAGTCATCGGTTTTTATATTTTCATCTGCACAAAGAATTAGTGCAAAGAGTTTTGCACGAAACTCTAAAGAGCTGTGATTATAGACGAATAGTTCACGAAATGCATTAAACAGGTAGTGTTTTATTGTTGATAAGAGCTTCATCTAAGTACCTCATAAAATATTGACACTATTATACCAAAAGCACTCTATAAAGAGTACTATAAAGTATCTATGGCTACTCATTTGGTATAATACATTTTTGATTAATAATCACTATAAATAAGAGATATATGAGGATAACTATATGGGAAGAGCTTTTGAATACAGAAAAGCATCAAAATTAAAGAGATGGGGAGCTATGTCAAAACTGTTTCCTAAATTGGGAAAGATAATTACAATGGCAGCAAAAGAGGGAGGTCCGGATCCTGATATGAATGCTAGGCTTCGTACTGCTATTATCAATGCTAAATCTGAAAATATGCCAAAAGAGAATATAGAAGCAGCAATAAAAAGAGCAACTGCCAAAGACACGGCAAGTATGCTCGAGGTTAGTTTTGAGGGGAAAGCCCCGCATGGGGTACAGCTGTTTATAGAGTGTATGACCGATAATAATACAAGAACAGTCGCAAATGTAAAAAATATACTTACAAAACATGGTGGAGAGATGCTTACAAAGGGCTCTTTGGAGTTTATGTTTGATAGAAAAGCACTATTTGAGTTTGCTTTAAAAGATGATATGGATTTAGAAGAGCTTGAGTTTGAGTTGATAGATGCGGGATTAGAGGAGATAGAAGCGCAAGAAGGCACAGTTTTTGTTACCGGTGATTACACAAGCTTTGGAGCATTAAATAGCGCTTTAGAGGAGAAGGGCATAGAGATTATAAAAGCAAATTTAGAGAGAATGCCAAACTCTCCGATTACAATTACACAAGAGCAGCAAGCAGATATAGATAAAATTTTAGAGAAACTAGAAGATGATGAGGATGTTCAAAAGGTATTTACGAATATAGCGTAATGAGATTTGTAAATGAACACTCCACAGCAACACTAGAGGTTAAGCAATCAAAATTCATTGCTTATCTTCTTCCCTATAGAGACTTTTCTTCTACACTTGAGAAACTAAAGAATGAACACCAAAAAGCTAGACATTTTGTTACCGCTTACAGATATTTTAATGAGCATAATCAAATAGTTGAACACTTTAGTGATGACGGCGAACCAAGAGGAACTTCAGGCAAACCGAGTTTAATGGTCTTGCAAGGTGCAGATATAATAAATAGTGCAGTAATAATTGTCAGATATTTTGGCGGAACAAAACTTGGCACAGGTGGTCTTGTAAGAGCATATAGTGATGCGGTTAATCTTGTTTTGAACTCTTTTGCTGTAAAACTCATAGAGTATCAAGAAGAGATGAGAGTAGATATATCTTTTGAGTACTCAAATATTAGAAAAATAGAGTATGAGTGCCTAGCACATAAAATAGATATATTAGAAAAAATCTTTAATACAAAGAGTATCTATAAGCTAAAAGCAGGCAAAGAGAATATGCAGAAATTTTTAAAAAGTAGTTATAGATTAGTGGAGGTTTTGAAGTAGATATAAGTATCTACCTCTTTTTTATTATCTTCCTTGGACTGCGTTGCCCATATCCCACATCGGTAAAAATATACCAAGAGCAAGAAGAATAACCATAGATGCGATAAGTAGCAGCATAATAGGCTCTATTGCCTCTGAGAGACCATCAATTATTGCATCAAATCTCATCTTATAGTACTCTGCTACTTTATTAATCATAGTATCTAAAGTACCACTATCCTCACCGGCACTTATCATTTGAATAATCATGTTTTCAAATAGCTTTGTATCCTCTAACCCCTCATTTAAAGTAGAACCTTTTTCAACTGCTGCTCGCACCGATGATAGTTTGGCCTTTAGGGGAAGGTTGTCTATCATGGATATTGAAGTGTCAAGCGCTTCGGCAATAGGAATACCTGCACGAATCAACTCTGAAAATACGAGAGTAAAGCGGCTTAATGTAGCAAACTTGATAATGTTTTTTATAAGATATGTTTTTAGCAAAAATTGGTGCCAGCCGTACCTTATGTTTCTATAGTTGTTTATAAGGTACTTAAATACAATAAAAGAGATTATTATAGCTGCTAAAACATATAGTCCATAATTATTAAAAAGATACTCTAGTTTTAAGAGTATAAGCGTAGGCAGAGGAAGTTCGGCATTAAGCTCTTCAAAAATTGCCTTAAACTCAGGAACAACGTACGATATTAAAACAGTAAACGCAATTGCCATGGCTATCATGACGTTTCTTGGATATGCCATGGCCTTTTTGAATTTAATAACATTTGCTCGAATCTCCTCTAACATATCAGCAAGGGAGTAGAGCGCTTCATCCAAATTACCAGTCTTCTCTCCAAGTTGAACCATGGCAATTGTTAAACTACCAAGTTCAAAATGGAAGTTAGCCATTGATTTTGAGAGAGATTGTCCGGAGTTTATATCTTCTGCTAGTTTATTGAAAACAACTTTTAAGTTATGTTCTTGAGTTGACTTAGATATTTCAACTAATGAATCATATATAGAAATACCGGCATTTGTCATAACCGCCAACTGCCTAATAGCAGCAATTAGAGCATCAGGTCTGATTTTTCGTTTTTTAACATTGCTAAGAAGGTCTGATTTGAATCTTTTTAGCCTTGCTTCAAGCGGTTCTTCTTCTTCTGAGACCTTTATTATAATACCTGAATATTTTAATTTTGTAAGCTCATTGGCATGTTTTCTGTCATTAGCATACATTCCTATCTTCTCTTTTTTACCTTTAGTGAGTATAGTTGCTACAAAGTATTTCATTATTTTGCCACCCTTAAAACTTCTTCTAAACTAGTAACACCATCAAGTGCCTTGTTGATTCCATTTTCAAAAAGACCTACAAAACCATCTTCAAGAGCTTGAGCATGCAAAGCTTCAATGGATGCCCCTTTTGCAATTAAAGATGTTATCTTTTCATTGACGCTTAAAACTTCACAAATCATCTCTCTGCCCATATACCCTGTTCCATTGCACTCTTTACACCCCGCTCCGGTATAAAATTTACTATTTTCAGTGACTAAGTGGTTTAACTCTTCTAATGTTGCAGCCGAGATATTCTCTTCTGTTTTACAGTGAAGACATATTTTTCTAACAAGTCTTTGTGCCTGTATAGCTACTAGCGACCCACTGATTAGATATGATGGCACACCCATATCTATCATACGAGTTATCGCACTAATAGAGTCGTTTGTGTGTAGAGTAGATATAACTAAGTGACCGGTTAGAGCCGCTTTAATAGCTATTTCAAGCGTTTCTGAATCACGAATCTCACCAATCATTATTTTATCTGGATCTTGTCTTAGAATGGATCTAAGAGCAGCGGCGAAGGTAAGACCAACTTTAGGATTTACCTGAACTTGCTGAATAAGATTCATTCTATACTCAACGGGATCTTCAACTGTAATAACTTTATCTTCTACATTTCTAAGTTCATTTAATGCACCATAGAGAGTCGTCGTTTTACCGCTTCCCGTTGGACCGGTGACTAGTATGATGCCATAAGGAGTTTTAAGTGCTTTAATAAACTTTTCATAACTCAAATTATCCATACCTGCATCTTCAAGTTTTACAAGAGCTTTTTGTTTATCAAGAACCCTCATGACTATTGATTCCCCATAAAGGATAGGTAGGGTAGATATACGAAAATCATACTCCCTTGATCCGACTAATGTTGAGAAACGACCATCTTGTGGTTTTCTTTTCTCTGCAATATCAAGATTAGAGAGTAGTTTTAATCTTGAGGCAAGAGGTGGATATATATCCTTTTCAAAAATAAAAACCTCTATTAACTTTCCATCTATCCTTGTACGAACTACGCAGTTTTTTTCTGTAGGCTCAATATGTACGTCACTAGCACGACTCTTTATGCAAGATTTTAAAATAACATCTATTAGAAGAAGTATTGATGATGCTTCTTGTTGTTCATCTATAGAGTTTATTGAGTTTAATTCATCTCTAATCTTTCTGACAAGCCCTTTTACGCTATCTTTTATCTCAACTTTAAATAGGTATGATTGAATCTGTTTCTTTGTTGCAACTGCAATTTTAACCGGTTTAGTAGGAAAGAGTCTCTGTACGGACTCATGAGCCTCTATGTTTAGGGGGTCACTAAAAGCAACTGTAATGCTTAGTTCATCTTCAGATATAGGAAGTGCATTATATTTTTTTAGTTGAGCAAGAGAGACTCTTTCTGTTAGCCTATAATCCATATCGATAGAGTCTAAATCTATAAAAAGAAGGTTCTGTTTTTGAGCAAGCTTAAGAAGAACATCCTTCTCTTGAATATAGTCATAGTTGTCAATTATAGAGAGATCATACTCTCCGTTTTGTATTTTATCGACTATAAACCTAACGAGTCTGTCCATAGTCATAAATCCGGATATTGTTATATCTCTAAGTATTAGATTGGTGTCAAGTCCTTTGGCTATTAATCTATCGACTTGACTCCTCATAATGGAGCCATTAGCTAATAAATCTGATGTTATTCTATCCATAATGCCTCCTACCAGTAAATATGTTTTTTTATACTAATTGAATTATAAAACTCTTCAATAATCATTTTATCAATTCTATCATCTTTTGAAATATACAACTTATATTTTAGCTTATTATCGTTCTCATCTTCAAAAATATAAAACTCTTGCGGCTCTTTTTTTTCTAATTTTGTGTAGTAATCAAACACCTTTGATAAAACATAATCTGTTGTAGGCAGATTAAGTGACGATATATCATAATTATCAATCATAGCATGATATAGAAGCTTCTTCTGCATAAGTATTATAGAGAAATATGCAGCATTTGCTCTTGATTCAGGAGAGAGCTTAAGTATTGTTATCGGTACGGACAATCTATCAATATAGTCAACATTTAAGCAAGAAAAACCATATAAAGTTACATACTCCTCATCTTTTGAGTATTTTGTGAAATTTTTAAAACCGATGCTACATGCATCTTTATACTCTTTGTTTTGAAATAGTTCAAGCATCTTCTGTTTTGCATCGGCAAATAGAGTTAATGTTATGAGCATTGTTAATATTACTGTTTTCATCTGAATTTTCCTGATAAAATCTCATCTAATAGCTGCTTTGCTTGTGATGAGTTTGATTGTTTAATGTACTCTCTAAGTGTTTGGATTGCCATCTCTTTTTTACCAAGTTTAACAAGGGATTTTGAAAAAATAATCCAACTCGCTTCTATATCATTGTTTAGTTCATTTGTCGCTAAAGCATAGTTATATGCCTGTTCATAATCTTCTAGTTGATAATATTTTTTTGCAACAAAAAGGCTTAATGCCGGATTGTGATTAATGTTAAATCTTTTTATAACATGTTTAATATCATCCTCTTCATCTCTTCTTTTTATATCAATAGAACTCGATTTTTCTACAGGAGTAATAGACTCTTTTACTTCCTCAATAACAGGTGGCAATATCTCATCTTTTTTTTCAGCGTTGCTCTCTTTTTTTTGAGGGAGTGCTTCTCTTTTTTGCTCTACAGCTACAAGAGTTTTAATTGTCTCTTCTTTTATTGTTGGTGCTTGAGGTTTTATGTTTTTAATAAAATCAAGAGATGGAGATAACAGAACTTTTTCATCTATTGTCTGAACTTCCTCTTCGATTATTGGCATCTCCTGAACTATCTCTTCTGTTTGGTTATCTTCTTTATTAGTCTCATCGCTCTGCAGAGCTATAATGCTTGCATTGTAATCTTCTTTTTTAATCTCTTGTTTTTGTACAATCTGTTTGCTTTTTAGATCTCTTTTTGAGTCAAAATCGTATAGCAAAAAAAATGATACAGCTATAGTTGCAACAGCAACTCCCAAAAGAGTTGCAAAAAATGGAGTATATGATTTTAGTTTATATTTTTTATATCTATTTTCTAGTTCATTAACATTAAGCATTTATTAATCCCGTATGAATTGCGGCCATCTCTATTATTTTTGTTGAAATCTCACTCTTTTTGATTTTATTTGGAGAGTTTTGTGCATAATATAGATATATATCAAAGAGCGTATAGATTAACTTATTTGTTTCTCTATAGTTTCCTTCTGTTAGTTTATGAACTTTTTGTATAGATTTTGAGGTAAACATACTTGCAGTATCAACACAGTTTGCTTTCATAAGCTTTTTTTGAATATATATTTTTAGTTCTGAAGATGAAGCGTTTTGAAGTTTTATACTCTCCCAGATTCTTGTTTGAAAGTGCTCTTTTGCGATAATATCCTCTTTCTCTGTTTTATGAAGAGCAATTACAAACTTGACCTTTCTTGTATCTGAGAGAAGTCTTATCTTCTCCATCATGGGCGTAGAGTATAGCTGAGCTTCATCTAGCATGATAATGGGTACTGCTGCCTCTTTAAGATCTCTATTTTCTACCACTTTCATAAATTGCGTAAAATTTAACTCACCGTCATACTTAATTCCATAGAGATCTTGAGCAAGTGTTTTAAAAAACTCACTTTCATCTAAAACGGGTGTCTTATAGAGATAGGTATCTTGTCTTGAGGCTATATCTTCATAAAGTTTTGATAAAAACATACTCTTTCCGGTACCGGGCTTACCGTATAAAAGTACCATTTTAAGAGGTTTCTCTATAGAATCTTTTAAGGCTTGGTAAATCATAGAGATTCTCTCAAGTTGGATGTAATCTTTAGCATTTACGGTATCTAAAAAAACATCCCTTGAGTTTTCATAGATACTTGGTTTCAATTTTCCTCTCTTGGGCTACTTAAAGGAGACGAATTTGCCGCCTTTGCATTAAGTAAAACATCTTCTGAGAGTCCCTCATATCCTAAGTCAGATAGTGAGAGTTTTTTATCATTTTTGCGAACAATATGGGGCTCAATAACAATTACAAGCTCTTGAGTAATTTTTTGTCTATCTTCATATTTAAATAGATAGTTTAATATAGGTATATCTCCTAAAATAGGGACTTTGTTCATATTAATGTTGTTGCTAGTACTAATTAGACCGCCTAAGATAATTCTATTTCCATTTCTTACGGTAACAACAGATGACAATTGACGTCTGCGAAGATCCGGCGGCATAGTTCTATCTGATGAATCAACTAGAGATATGTCTGAAGCTGTTTCTGATAGTGAAGGATTTACTTTTAATGTTATCATATCATCATCAGAGATTTCAGGTGTAATATCGAGTAAAACACCTGCAAAAACTGACTGAAGATCCTCATTTGTACTCTGTGTTCCACTTGTAGTTCCAGATAGAGTCTCAGTACTTATAATTTTGTAAAAATACTCCGTTCCGGCAGTAATTAGGGCTGCTTGATTGTTAAGCGTTAGAACTTTTGGATTTGATATAGAAGTAACATCCCCTTGAGTTTTAAGAAATTTTATTACTTCATTTAAGTTTCCGCTTGCACTTATCTCTATAAGGTGAGAGTTCTCACTTGCTCCGCCCCCGGCAAGAGCGGTTGTGATTTTACCATCTTCAAACTCTGATACATTTTTATGAAACAGTTTATCTATGCTAATGTCTATATCTTGAAGCTTATAGAGTTGTGACCAATCGACACCCGTAGTTTTGCCATCGCTTAGTGTTACAGAGAGAAGCTGAACATCTATTAATACTTGCAGTTGTACTTTGTCTTGGAGTTTTGTAAGATATTTTTCTAATCTCTCCATCTGCTTTATAGTAGAAGTGACAGTTATAATTCCTGCATTTTTGTTAATGATTGGAGCTTCAGCAACATAAACGTCTTGAGGTCTGTTTAGTACAGATTGAAGCTCTAAGTCAAGATTATGCCAAAACTCTACTTCATCTGAACTATTTATATTCATGCCAGACTTACCTGCCGAACCACCGCCGGCATCTTGAGCAGTGTCTGTAGTCGTAGTTGTAGTGCTCATTGCGGTAGTTGCAGAAGCGACACCTGCACCTTCAGATGAGAGAGTTATATTGGTTTTTGATTCACTCTTTCTTTGTGAGAGGATGTAATCAATATTGAACATTCTCGTCTGTAGATATGAAATCTTTAAAATATTGTTTTCAAGAGTGTATGTAAGATTGTTCTCTTTTAATATAAGGTTTAAGACTTCATCTATAGTTAGATTATTTAAGTTTGTTTTATTTAAAGAGCTATCTAAAAACTTCTGCGCATTTGGATCAGTAACAATAATACTGAATTCACACTCATCGCTGAGCTGCTCTATGAAGTCAATTATCTTTGTATCCTTTGTGGAGCTAATGCTAAAGAGCTCATACGAACAATCAGCCAATGCATTAGCTGATAAGATAAGTGTTAGAAGAGTTGAGTATACTGTTGTTTTTATAAGTTTCATGAATCCGCCCTATTTGTTTTTGAATTTCAGATTTTGATTTCTTTTGATTGTTGATAAAGTAAGCTTTTTAGTGCCATCTTCTAGAGTCACTGTTGTTTTGGTAATATCTGTTACCGTATAGCTGCGTAATTTATCGTTGACCTTATACCAATTTCCATCAATCATAGCCGATGAGTTAATAATTGTACTTAGAGTAAAGCTCTTTTTTACAGGAGCTTTTTGTTCTACTTTAGGAGCATCGACTGCTTTTGAAGGTGTGCTCTTTTTTGAAGAAGTAGATGTCTTTTTAGCATCTTTTTTATCTTTTGACCTGTTTTTTTCTAGAAAAACAAAAGGAGTTGCTATTGATGCAATATTTACACCTTTTCTAGGAGGCTTTATCGCTTCGACCTGCTCATCTACCCACTCTAATTCAGTAGCAAAAAGAGAGTTGCTTAGAGAGAGCGTGAGTAGTATTATTAATGCTGTTTTCATTAGTAAGTAATCCCCCAAACTGAAATATCAAGGTTCGTATCTAGTGTATCTTTAGCTTCTATACTAAAATCATGCACATCAACAACCAATTCACTCTGCTCAAGAGAGTTCATAAACTTAATGGTATCTAGAAAAGCACCCTTGACCTCAAGATTAATATCTAGAACATGACCAAAAGCAGACTCATCGTTTTTAGCGTAACTGTTAACAAAGTTAACTATCTTAATATTATGTTTCTTAGCATTTAAGGAGATAGAGTTAAGATACTCTCCCCATGCTCTCTCATCATAGATAAGCTCTGAAATTGCTTCTATTTTCTTTTTTATGTAGCTGTTTTTTTCTTTTTGAGAAGTAAGCTCAGTTTCAAGTCCTTTTATCTCTTGAGTAAGCATTGCTACTTTTGCTTCGGTGTTGACTTTGAGATAAATTTTGTCTGACTCAATTTTTGTTGTTAGTTCTTGAACTTTTTTCTTAGTAGTTTCAAATTCACTGATAGAGATGTCATAAAACGGATAGGCTAATGCAAAAATAACAACAACAATTAGAGCATAAACAACATAAGTGTCTTTTTGAGATTTTTCCTTAAAAAAATTATCAATTTTTTGCAGGGTCTCTTCTGTCATCAATTTAAGATTCATAATAGACTCACCTTTAATTCACCGAAGTATAATTTTGACTCATTTTCATATGATATCTCAGCTATTGAGAAATGAAACTTTCCTTCATAAACTTTTGTTAAGTATTTAATAAGATCGGTAATCTTTTTGTCATTTGAAGAGACAAGTCCAAGCTTTAGCTCTTTAATAAGGCTACTGCTTTTTTCACTCTCTTTAGCTTCTGAGTAAAAAGCAGACTCTATTTTGACACTATATCTGTTTAAATCTTTTGTTAGCCTATGTATAAGCTCTGCTTTCATAGGGTAGTTTACTTTAACATCATGAATTTTTATAAGTGTATTTTTTTTATCAATATACTCATTTTCTTCTGCAGCAAGAAGCGTTGAGACCTTTGTTTTGTCCGCTTCTCTATTTTTTACAGTTGCTTCTCTTGTGACTTTAATATTGTGAACACTTTTGTACTCATCCTCTAAGAGTTTATGTTGTAGTGACTGCGCATATGTAAGCGTCCAGTATGAAGCGGGGTATAAAAATGCAAGAACAAGCGAAGCAGCAGCAAGTAGAATTGCACGACCGCTAGCTCTTTTTGTAAAACTAGGAGGACGAAAGTAGGTGGTAAAGTTACACTCATATTTGTCTTCTTGAGGAAGAGTTGTGTATATATACATAAGTGAGTGAAAATGATCTACATAGTGATCATCACTTTCAAATCCATAATCAAAGTTAAAGCTGCTACTTTTAATGCTAAGCTCTACTTCAGCCATCTCATCTAATTTTGTTAAAGATTTAAGCTGTGTATCTATATATACACACTCTATCTTTTCTATATCTAGAGCTCTTTTTACATAGGTTAAAATATCGTTAATATTTGAAAAAATCTCTTTATATAGCTTTATAATATGTGACTTGTAAATATTCTCAGTGGTTTTTAGATCTTCATTTGATAAGAAGTTTATGAAATCCTCATACTCAACTAGCTCTCCATAAATTTCACAAAATCTCTCATGCATTTGTAAAAATGAGTAGTTTATAGATTTTGTATATATAAAGTTTTTCTCATTATATATGGTAATAAACGTATCATTTTCCTGAAAATACACAAAACAGTGTACCCCACTACTCTCTATTAAATCTTTAGAGTAAAGAGATTTATAGAGAAGAGGAGAGGGGAGAATATAGTCAACATACTTGACCTTCTCAACTACATCTTTAAATACGTCATCAACTACCATCGGGTCAATTATAAATACATGAAAACTTCTATTCTCCTCCTCTAAGGCATCAAAAGTCTCAATATACTGTAATTGATACATAATGGCTTGGTCAAGCCCAAGTTCATCATACGCTTTGTTGTAGATAGCATCGTATAAATCTTCCTCAGGAATATTTTTACTAACCGATATGTGACTATTTATAAAACTTTTTGTGTTTAGATAAGAGATAACATACTGCTCTTTGGAGTATGTTGCAGAAGTAGTTTCATTTAAAAAGTTTGAAACAGCGCTTACGTAAGCACCCTTGTATGGATTGATAGAAAGCACGTTTGAGAAAGCGTGTTGTTCTTTTTTACTCATTTTCATCATCCTGTATAAAGTGAACTTTGGACATATGGCAAAATTCACTATTTTTATAAAACTCAACCCTGTAAATCCTGTTGTCTACATCTATAGAGTATCTTTTGTCGAAATCTTTAAGTTTAACAGTAACTCCGCTTTCGTCAATCAAACCTTTTGATGTGAATCCAATCACATTTACACGATAACCACTTTGTTTAATAATATTAAAATCGTCATTTACGATAATATCTGAAGTTTTGTCTAATGTTACTTTAACTCCATCAGCAATTACATCAAATTTATCGGCACAAGACTTACCCAATTCAAAATATTGTGGATTTAGAGTTACAATCTTTTTGTTGCCTATATAGACAACAAAACTATTACCCTCTCTAGCAACACTTCCAAGCGGGTTTGAAAACTTAAATACATTACCTTTCGATTTTATCGGAATAAAGCTTAAAGATTTTTTTATATTAGTTAAATTAATAGAAATGTTACCATTTATCTCTAAATCACCGTGCATTTCAAGGAGTTTGGCAATGCTTTTCTCATCTAACTCAAACTCTCGCGTATAGTTTATATCCATTATATTCATAAACTCTTCTATTGCAAGAAGATGGTAAAAGACTTTTTGAGCTAAGGAAGGTAGATTTTTGCTACTCTCTATCGCAAAAGCAGGTTTATTGTGAGTAACTGCATAGTATGTTAAAGAGAGTTGCATTGCTTCGTCATCAAACTTTGTGTTAGTATTTTTTACATCAAATGTATGATGGTCTTCTATTAATCTTTTGTTTATTCTATTTTTTATATCAAGAGCTATTGTATTTAAGTTGCCAAAAGGTTGTGTCTGGCTTAAAGCACACTGATCAATAACACAAGTTTGCCCCCATGCGTTTGGATTAAATATGTTTCCTTTGTCTGTTTTTCTGTAAAATCCATTACCGTCATGTAAGTTTAAGACTAGAGATACCTTTTTTTGTGTAATAATCTCTTTAATCTCCTCAACAATCTCCTTGTCTTTATCGTTATCTTTTATCTTGGCGAATTTTCTATTCATATCTCCATGGATGCCTCTGGAGTTTTTTTGAATGCTATCCGGATTAAGATTAGGTACTATCCATAAGTTGTTTGAATTTATTTTGTAATGAGTTGCTAAAATAGATGCAGAGAAATAAGCACCCGGCTCATTTCCGTGAATACCTCCTATAACAAGAAGAGTTGTCTCTGAATCGGGATTCTCTTTTTTTATAAGTTGAACATTGGCATTTAAGAAAGTAGAGCAGAGGCAGAAGATAAAGAAAAGTTTTATTAAAACATATTTCATCTGTTTCTTCTATTTTTCAGTCAATATACGGATTTTATTATTTTCATCGAGCTCTACGATTAATGTTTTATCTCCGGTAAATTTGAATGTGTCGGATTTATAGAACTCTTTAAAATTTATTTGGTATATATTTGTAGTGTTTGGATATGGAAAAATATTTATATTGTTAAACAAAATAGTTTTTTTCTCAATCTTCTTAAAAACTCTAGTTTTATATTTTTTGAACCTATCTAAGCTCATCCCGTCACTTCTTACAAATGAAGGTGCATAAAAACTGAGGTAACCGTCTATGTCATCATAGATCCAAGTGTATCTCCATAAGTATAGTTGCGACAATATAGATGTAAGCGTCTCTTTTGAGATGTTTTGTTTTATTTTTGTATCATCAATAATTAAGATAGTTTTATCTATATCTATATTTCTATCTAAACACTCTATGCCTGAGTTGTTAATAGCAATACAACCTCTTGTAAACTCATCTCTATCTTCGGGTGGAAGACCATGTAGCCATATACCGGAGCCGTTTTTTCCTCTATATGAGTCATAGATATTCGGATACGAGGTTACAAATGCAAGCGGACCGTAAAATGGATCAAGTTTTGTCTCTTTGGAGAGTTTTTGAGTTATTTTATATATCCCAATAGGGGTTTTGAGATCCCCCTCTCTAACCTTGTCCCCTTTTAGTTTTCCTGTAAAGGCATCATACGCTTTTCTAAAATTAAAGCTTCTGTTCTCATCGAGTGAGTAGAGATGCAGAGTAGACTCTGATTTATCGCATGCAAGAACATTATCATAAGATTCTATATAACCAAAAGTTGTATCCGCCTCTTCTACTATTTTACTCCAGTACTCCTCTTTTGTTAACTCTTTATCCATCTCTTTTTCAATCTGAGTAATGCCGTTTATCCTGTAACTAGTTAAAATATCACTTGCGTAAATATTTAAGCTAATAAGTATGACCAGTAGTAACTTCATGAACTATAACCTACCTCTTTCAAATATGATTTATCTTTACTCCACCCTTTCTTTACAACTACTTGCAAATCTAAAAAGGCTTTTTTGCCGCTAAGGGCTTCAATCTTCTCTCTTGAATATTTACCGATTCTTTTTATAGACTCACCGCCTTTGCCTATGATGATTCCTTTTTGGGACTCTTTCTCTACAATTATAGTAGCAATAATTTTGTCTATATTTTTCTCTTCATAAATTTTCTCAATCAATACATCGGATTCATATGGAATTTCATCACTTACATTTTCAAATACGCCTTCTCTGATAAATCCTGCATATATGTCACGTACAAGTTCGCTTGTCAAATCTTCTGGATCAAAAAGAAACGGCGACTCCGGTAAAAGCTTTGAGATAGTCTCTAAAAGATCCTTATGACCAACTTTTTTTGGTACAGCCATTGGGATAAGTGCTTCAAAATCATCTGAAAACTGGTTGTATTGTGCTATTTTTTTAAATAACTTCTCTTGAGATACTTGATCTATCTTGCTTAGAACTATGATATGTTTTATTTTAGAGTTGTTTAGTTTTAAAAATTTTTCATAATTTTCAACATTGTCGGTAACAGGAGCCAGATAGACGATAAGGTCACAGTCACCCATAGCCTTGAGTGCTTCATCGAGCATAAACTGATTTAAAACCTTCTCTCTCTCATGTAGTCCGGGGGTGTCAACAAAAATGATTTGGGTGTTTTCATGCATAATAATTGCATTTGATCTTTTTCTTGTTGCATTTGCTTTCTGGCTCACCATTGCTATATTTTCTCCCAAAAGTGAGTTCATAAGCGTGCTTTTTCCTGCGTTTGGACGACCGATTAGTGAGACGAATCCTGCTTTAGTCATAATTTTTCCTATAAGATATATCTGGAGAGATCATCATTTTCAACAACTAGATCTAATTTTTCATGCACTAACTCTTGGGTGACAATAAACTCCTTGTCTTTATACTCGTCTGCATTAAAACTTATATCTTCCAAGACCCTTTCAATAACCGTATGAAGTCTTCTTGCGCCAATATCTTCGGTTATCTCATTTGCGCGATGAGCCAGTTTTGCTATTGCTTTTATGGCTTCATCTTCAAAAATAAGCTTCAAGCCTTCAGTGCTTAGCAGTGCTTCATACTGTCTTAGTAGCGAATTTTTAGTTTGAGTAAGTATTTGGTAGAGTGTCTCTTCAGTCAGGGATTCAAGTTCGACTCTAAGAGGGAATCTTCCTTGAAGTTCAGGGATTAGATCGCTTGGCTTGCAGAGGTGAAATGCACCCGCTGCAATAAATAGAATATGGTCGGTATTTATAATTCCATACTTTGTGCTAACGCTGCTGCCTTCGACTATTGGAAGTAGATCTCTTTGAACTCCCTCTTTGCTAGGGTCATTTCTACCTTGTGATTTCTCACTAACTGCTATCTTGTCAATCTCGTCAAGAAAGATAATCCCGCCATCTTCTGCACGCTTAAGTGCCTCTGTATTTATGCTTGTAGAGTCTAGTAGTTTTGCGCTTGCCTCACTTTTTAAGATAGTTTTTGCATCTCTTACGCTTACCTCTTTTTTATTGTCATCCTTGTTCATTTGAGAGAAAACTTTTGAGAACGACTCTTGAACCTTTGCCATCTCAGGCGGTAGGTTTGTGTCATTAAACTCCACATGTATCTTCTCAATCTCAAGCTCTATAATTTTATCATCCATCTCGCCTGAGAGAACTCTTTTTTCCATGGCCTCTAAAAGTCTTTGGTAATCATCTTTTTTACTCTCGCTCGCACCCGAAGGAAGAGGTGGAAGAAGTTTCTCTACTATTTTATTTATAACATAGTTCTCTATCTTCTCTCTGTTTTCTTCCTCTTTCTCAGCTTTTACAATAGAGATTGACGCAATAACCAAATCTCGAACCATTGACTCTACATCGCGTCCTACAAAACCCACTTCTGTGTATTTACTAGCTTCTACTTTGATAAATGGAACTCTCATCATACTTGCTAAACGTCTTGAAATCTCTGTTTTGCCCACACCCGTAGAGCCTATCATGAGAATGTTTTTTGGCATGATATCTTTTTGAAGTTCGGGGCTAAGTTGCATTCTTCTATATCTAGTTCTAAGGGCTAGTGCGATTGTTTTTTTTGCATTATGCTGCGAGATGACATATTTGTCTAGATACTCAACAATCTCTTTTGGTGTTAAATTCACTTTGCCTCTCCCTCTAGTATAAGAGTTTTTATATTGTGGTTAGTGTATATACACAAATCTGCTGCAATAGAGAGGCTTTGATGTACCAGCTCCTCTTCATCCATTTCTGTATGCTTTTTTAGCGCACGTGCTGCAGATATAGCAAAGTTTCCACCACTCCCGATAGAGGCGATTTCGCCATCTTCGGGCTCTACGACATCGCCGTTTCCTGTGAGTATAAAAATATGCTCATTATTTAAAACTATCATCATAGCTTCAAGTCGTCTTAGAACTTTATCTTTTCTCCATGCTTTAGAGAACTCTATGACCGATTTTAAAATATCGCCTTTTTTTGCCTCTAGAAAATCTTCAAACATATCAAAGAGGTTAAAAGCATCAGCCGTACTTCCTGCGAAACCGGCTAAGATTTTTCCGTTATGCAGGGTGCGGATTTTTGTTGCATTAGCTTTTAAGACGCTATTTCCAAAGGTAACTTGACCGTCACCGCCGATTACAGCTTTGCTTTTACCTCTATAGGCGAGTATCGTAGTTGCGTCAAACATTATTCGCCTACAACATCAATATGTAGTGTTGCATGAACTGCATGACCTAGCTTAAGATCTAACTCATGCTTACCGACTGTTTTAATAGTAGTTTTATCTGTAATATCTTTTTTATCTATCTGGACATCGTGCTGTTCTAGTAGTGCTGTGGCAACTTCATCTTTTGTTATTGAGCCAAAGAGGTGACCGTTTTGTCCAATTTTTTTAGTGATGACAATTTCTAGTTTATCAAGTTTTACAGCTAGTTCTTTTAAGCTTGCAATCTCTTTTTTTAAATTTTCTGCTGCTAATCTTTGACTCTCTTTGTGCTCTTCTAGAATCTCTGCTGTTGCATGTTTTGCAAACCCTTTTTTTATTAAAAAGTTTTGACCGTAACCATCTTTGACCTCTTTAACTTCGCCTGCTTTGCCCAAAGCTTTGACATCTTTTATTAATAGCACTTTCATTTTTTCTCCTTACCTCTTGATTTCGCCGCTGTATGAGATGATGCCATGAGTAAGATTTCCAATTTTTGAATACCCCATGTCATTTAAAATTCTAGCACAATGAGCGCTTCTGCTTCCTACATGGCAGTAGAGAATAATATTTTCATCTTTGTTTAGTTTAGCATCCTCTAAAGCCGCAAAAAAACTGCTAGTAGGAACAAGTTTATCAGCACCCTCTATATGACCCATCTGCCACTCCATATGCTCACGAACATCTACGAGTTTAAAATCTATCATGCCTAGTTCTCTTGCTTCAAGAAGAGAGACAAGCTCATCTGCATCAAGTTCTCTTTCGTTTAGTAAAACTTTTGCTTCTTCTTGGGTTAAGCCACGTGAGTGGCTATGAACTACCTCTTGTATTCCCATTTCCGCTTTTTTATTTTCTGCATACTCAGGTGTACAGTATATCCCACAATGACATACGCCATCTTCAGGAATCTCTTTCTCAATTGCCGGCTTACATGGACAGATTCTATCTTCTACACTTCTTGGTTTACCATCAACAACTTCAACCATAAAACATGGGCAAAAACGCTTTTTGTACATAAGCTTGTTTCTTGCAAGACCCATCTGTACACCCTCATTGACTTCTTCTTGCGGATTGTAAACCCAACCAAACTGCTTGTTTACTTTATCTGTAAATTTTATAGTTTTTTGCATTTCATCCTGAAATTCTTGAGAGTTCATATCTATTTTAATTATGCTCATGTTTTTTCCTCGTAAGATAAATAGTTATTTTTTTCTAGCTTTGCCTTCAATAATGAAGCGAAGTGCATTTAGTTTAATAAATCCGGCAGCGTCTTTTTGATCATAGACGGCATCCTCTTCAAATGTAGAGTACTCAGGGTTAAAGAGTGAACACTCAGATGAGCGCCCTACAACTACTACATTTCCTTTATAGAGCTTTAGCTTTACTGTTCCGTTTACATTCTCTTGTGTTTTGTCAATTGCCGCTTGAAGCATTTCACGCTCTGGAGCAAACCAAAAACCGTTATAGATTAGCTTCGCATATTTAGGCATTAACTCATCTTTTAAGTGCGCCTCTTCACGGTCAAGCGTGATAGATTCGATAGCACGGTGGGCTTTTAGCATAATTGTTCCACCCGGTGTTTCATAGCATCCACGGCTCTTCATTCCGACAAATCTATTTTCAACTATATCTACGCGACCGACTCCATGTTTGTTTGCTAATTTATTGAGCGCCTCAAGCATTGTTGCAGGGCTTAACTCCTCGCCATTTAGTGAGATAGGATCGCCGTTTTCGTATCCAATAGTTATATATTCGGGGGTATTTGGAGCATCTTCGGGTTTTGTCGTCCATAGCCACATACTATCTTCAGGCTCAGCATTAGGGTCTTCTAGTATACCGCCTTCATAAGAGATATGAAGTAGATTTGCATCCATAGAGTATGGAGATTTTTTACCTTTTTTCTCGATTTGTATACCATGTTCTGCAGCATAAGCCAAAAGCTTCTCTCTTGAGTTTAAATCCCACTCTCTCCATGGAGCAATAATCGTTAAGGTGGAGTCTTTGCCTAAGTAACCCATCTCAAATCTTACTTGGTCGTTTCCTTTTCCTGTTGCGCCATGACTAACAGCGTCAGCTCCGGTAATATGAGCAATCTCAACCTGCCTTTTTGCTATAAGCGGTCTTGCTATAGAAGTTCCTAAAAGATACTCCCCCTCATAGATTGCATTTGCTCTAAACATAGGGAAAACATAATCTTTTACAAACTCTTCTCTTAAATCTTCAATAAATATATTTTCAGGTTTGATGCCGAGTGAAAGTGCTTTAGCGCGAGCAGGTTCAACCTCTTCGCCTTGACCGATATCGGCAGTAAAAGTAACAACTTCACATTTATACTCATCTTGTAGCCATTTTAAAATAACACTAGTATCAAGTCCGCCTGAGTATGCTAAAACTACTTTTTTAACCTCTTTTTTCATGTAGAAACCCTTCTTAAGCAAAATAATTAGCGCGATTTTACTACAAGAAGTATTAAAGAATGGTTAGTGAAATTATAGGAGCAAAAAATTATTGAGCGTAGTAAGGTGTATAAAACAGGTTCAAAAGGGTTTTTCTTTACCCTTTTGAATCAAAAAGAATGCCTGAGACTTCTTTCATTTTAGGTAAGAAACCGATAGCTTCTTCGGCAGGAAATCTTCTTATCATCTTGCTTGTTTCTGCCTCTATAACAGATACATAAAAAATATCTTGCATGTCAACACCAAACTTTACATTAGTAGTCATTGGTGCAAGTGCCTTGTTTAGTTGATCTACCAAATCCTGCACTTGCTCTTTTGAGTCTATCTTTTTGCTACTGTTCTCTTCTTGTATCTCTTTGACAACATTTACTTGTTTTGGCTGCTCTACTTGATGCGTCTGAGTTGTTACAACTCCTTGACTCTCTTGTTGAGATATTTGTGATTGTTGCTGTTTTGCTACATTAGTTATGCCATCCATGACTTACTCCTTTTAGAGAATATTATTAAACAGCAAATCGACATAAAAAAAAATAACTTTAGCGAAGTAGAAAAAAACAACTTTTTTTGCTTTGAAATTATGATAATCTTGCATTTATGAAACAATATATCAAGTTATTAAAATCAGAAACAGTTTTAAGAAAACTCTCTTTTATACAGCTAATCGCATATTTTGGGGCATGGTTTAGTAATGTTGCAATCTATACGCTTCTTTTGGAGATGAAAGTAGCTCCTGAAGTTGTTGCATTTACTGCCATGCTTCATTTTCTCTCAGGAATAATACAGGCTCCGCTCTCCGGCTCTATAATTGACAGCGTCAAACCAAAAAAACTTATGTTAACTTTAATAACAGTTGAGATTTTTGCAACACTTTTTCTGGTTTTTGTAAATGATTTATCAGATTTATGGCTTCTCTATACGCTTGTCTTTATTAAGATGGCGGCAGCTAGTTTTTACTTCACGACTGAGATGTCGCTTTTGCCAAAACTCTTAGGCGGAGAAAAATTACAAAAAGCAAATGAACTCCACTCAATAATATGGTCTCTTTCTTACACCTTAGGAATGGCACTTAGCGGCTTTGTTGTTTATTTACTTGGAGTAAAGATAGCATTTATACTTGATGCCGGTATGTTTGTCGTTGCTTTTTTACTGCTTTATAGAGTTAATATTGAAGTGGAATTTATTAAGAGCAAAGAGAGTTTTATTCAGATGGTAGGAGATAGCTTTAGGTACTTTAAGAGAACGCCACAAGCCGTTCATCTAATGATAATGCACTCATTTGTAGGACTTACTGCTTTTGATGCGTTAGTAGCACTAATGGTAGATAAATATTACGCCTCAATCATTGCAACTTCTCTTGCACTTGGACTTATACACGCTTCAAGAGCGATCGGTTTGATTATAGGACCAATAATTTTTGGAAACTGGATAAACAACAAAAGGTTGGTAAATGTTTTTATTTTTCAGGCATTTGCAATTTGGCTCTGGGCATACCTTATGGATGATTTTTATATGTCTCTGTTTGCAAGTGTAATTGTGGGGCTATTTACTACAACACTATGGTCTTACACATACACGCTGCTTCAAAAAAATATAGAATCTAAGTATTACGGTAGAATCGTAGCATACAATGATATGCTCTTTTTGACAGTAGCTACATTTACATCTTTTATGATAGGTTTTTTGGCAACAAAAGGAGTTACGTTAGAGTTTATAACAATATTGCTAGGCTTTGGGTTTATATTTGGTGCAATCTACTTTAGATGGGTACTGAAGACCCAAAATATCAAAGAGGTAAAAAATTAAATACGAGGATAAAAAATGGCATCTGGAATTTTATTACTCCTAGATGATATAGCAGTACTAGCAGATGATGTGGCAGTTGCAAGCAAGGTAGCAACTCAAAAAACAGCCGCAATTCTCGGAGACGATTTGGCGGTAAATGCGCAAAAAGCCACGGGGTTTGATCAATCAAGAGAGCTTAAAATTATATGGGCTATTACAAAAGGTTCTTTAAAAAATAAAGTCATTATTTTACCTATTGCTTTTATTTTAACAGCTTTGGCTCCTTCTTTAATCACCTTTATCCTTATTTTGGGTGCTCTATTTTTGCTTTATGAGGGCACTGAAAAAATAGAGGAGTATATATTTCATAAAAAAGATGAAGGCAAAAATGAGGAGCTTTTAAACTCAACTAAAGATAATATACTCGAAATTGAGAAGCAAAAGATAAAGTCGGCAATTTTAACAGACTTTATACTCTCTATTGAGATAATAGTTATTGCACTTACTGCTGTTGCAGATCGCTCCTTTATAGTTCAAGTATCTTCAACTGTTTTTGTTGCACTTTTGGCGACTTTTGGAGTCTATGGGTTAGTTGCCATGATAGTTAGGATGGATAATGTCGGGTTTTGGCTTATAGGTAAAAAACACCCAAAGAGTGGGAATATGTTAATAGGTGCTATGCCAAAACTTATAAAAACATTGACAGTTGTCGGAACATTCGCCATGATTTTGGTTGGTGGCGGTATACTTGTTCATAAAATAGAGTTTTTTCATGATTATTCTATAGAATTGCTTCCAGCAATTGTTAATGATTTGATAATTGGTTTAGTTATAGGAGCCGTTGTTTTGGCTATTATAAATGGCTTTAAAACAATACTCAATAAAGTTTAGATTGTAAGTTAAATTTATCATAGTATATATCTACCATATCTCTTAATGTCTTATCGTCAAGCGTGCTTTTCTCTTTTAGACCAAATCTTTTTATATACTCAAAAGGGAGAATTGTTTTTTCAATGCTTGGCTCTTTTAGGTACTCAAAAATAGCTTTTTTAATTCTTTTCTCGCTGCTGTATTTAAGTGTATATTTATTCATAATAATATGAAATTTAAAATCTCCTCCATGGCAGGTTAAACAATTTTTCTCAAACTCAGAAGCACTAATTATTGTGCTAAAGAGAACTAAAATAGCCAATATTTTTACCATGTTAAGGTTACCTTTGTACCTCTATTTTTCTTTGATTCAATATCTATTTTCATATTATGCTCGTCAATTATTGACTTAATGATACTATAACCAATTCCAAATCCTCCTTGAGTTTTGTCAAACCTAAGATATCTTGTAAAAACTTTATCAAGCTCCTCTTTACTCATGCCTTTACCTTCATCCTCTATACTTAGTAGTGAATCTTTTAAAACAATATTTATCACTGTTGATTTGTTACTGTATTTAATCGCATTTGAGAGTATATTATCTATAAGACGCTCCATGTTTTTTCTATCGGCAGTAAAATGAACATCACTTTTTATATTCATGATAAAGCCTATTTTTTTCATATTTGCCATATATGTAAAGTATTCTATCCTCTCAATTAATATTTGAGAGAGGTTTAGGTCTATATTTTGCAGTGATGTTTTATGATTTAAAAGCAGATAGACTAAATCCTGATATAAATTTGAGATACTTGCAGATGCAATTTTTATACGGTCAAGCTTTCGGAGTGTTTTTTCATCGCAGCTTGAAGAGTCTATGGTCTCTATATTTGTTAAAATCGCAGTAATAGGAGTGTTTAGCTCATGGGTGGTATCTTTTATAAAACTATCAAGAAGTTTTATATTCTCCCTTAAAGGTCGAAGGACAATGTTTACAAGGAAAAAAGAGGTTATAACGGTAATGATTACGGTTATAATAGCTATGTATATTAAATTATTTAAAATATCCACATCTTTGGATTTTTTCTGTATGACTATATAAGCGGCTCCGAGGTAGTATGGGGTTAGAGATGATATTAGGTAAGAGTTGGCATCTTTTGTAAAAAAATTCTGCTTAAAGTTTTTTATATCTATGTTCTCTATTGTACTGAAAATAAGATGCTTGTCTATGTCGTAAATTGCACTTTTGAAGTTATCAAACCTCGGGTATAGCAGCCTTTCATCGCTACTTTCATTGAGCACCGATAGCTTCTCTTCTAGTTCAAGTGTATATTTTTTTAAAATCTCTTTTTCATCATGAACAAACTGCTCTCGCTCATAATAGTAATAACTTGTAAAAAATGTTGCAATAAGAAGAATTGTGGAACTTAGATAAAGCCCCAGTACATAAATAATACTTTTTTTTTCACCGCTATACAAGTTTGTACCCAACATTTTTTATACTTAAAATTCTCTCTTTGCCTATATGTTTTCTCAAATTTTTTATATACGTTCTTAAGCTCATGTAACTATGCTCTTCGCTAAATTGCCAAACGTTTTGATAGATGTTTTCAAAACTAACACACTCATCATGATGCTTTAGAAGAAGCTTTAGTAAAAGAGACTCCTTTTGATTTAGCAGAGTCGTTTTATCATCTATAATCAACTCATTACTGTATATATTAAAGTTGATTTTTTCGTCTATCTTTACAGAGTTACTTTGTGTTTTATACTCTCTTTTTAAAATAGCATTTATTCTAAGAAGTAGCTCTTTGAGTGCAAATGGTTTTTTTATATAGTCGTCAGCACCGCACCCATATCCCTTTGAGAGATCATCTATACCGTTTAGTGAGGTTATAAATATAGCAGGAGTGCTAATTTTTGCTTCTCTTAGCTCACGAAGAAGTTCAAATCCGCCAATTTGAGGAACATTTACATCTAGAAGTAAAATGTCAAAGATAGAGTTGTAAATATAATCTAGAGCCTCTTCGCCTTCGTAAGCGCAAGTTACTTCAAAGCCTTCATCTTTTAGAAACTCTTCAACAGTTTGAGATAGATTTAAATCATCTTCAAGGTATAAAATTTTCATAAAAAATTATACCTTAAAATCGTTATGCATATAACGAAAAGCCCGGATTCTCAGCTTTGTTCGTATTGGCTTTATCAAGTATCTCAAGAAGTTCTTTTGTATAATCTTGCTTACTCAAAGTTGAAGCGTCAACCTCTTTCATTTGAGCCACGGTTTCTGCTCTATCCTCTTTGCTCATAGAACTAAGTTGTTCAATCATTTTGTTTTTGTCATCAGTTGATAGACTCTGCATAATTTCCTTCATGCCGCCTTGCCCTTGACTACCGCCGGAACCGTCCATTTTTCTCATATATTGTATTGAGCTTGTTGAAGTTACATCCATTATATTTCCTTTTAATTGTTATTTGTCAAAACAGATACTAAAGAGATTATCTTCTTCCTCTGCCTCCGCCACTACTTCCGCCATTAGAACCTTTGTACATGTTACCTGTACCATCTCTTGGACCCTGAGAACTGCCATTGGAGTTACTTTGTCTAAAAGAGTCCTGCTCCTCTTGGCTCATATTGTTAACACGATTTTGCATCTCAGCTCTAAAAGCATCCCGCTCCTCAGCAGGTACGCTACCACGCATGTTTTGCATCTCCTCAGTACTCATTTGTGAATAGTCGACACCAAAGCACAAGGTTGCGGCAAATAGAGATAGAATAACTTTTTTTTTCATAATATGCTCCTTTAGCCATAATCTTAACGAGAAATTGTGAAGTAGATGTGAAATAAAATAGAGAGACTTTATAATATACCTTCATCATCAACATCATGAAAAACTATACCTCTGTTTTCTATCTTCATTATTCTGTCGCAATAGGGGAGGATTCTCTCATCATGTGTAACTGTGATAATTGCAACATTTTGTTCTGCTGCAATTTTTTTTAGCATTTTTATAACACTAACAGCTCTCTCTCCATCTAGTGCAGCTGTTGGCTCATCTGCTAGAATTATCTCAGGATTATTTGCAAGCGCACGTGCTATGGCAACCCTTTGGTTTTGTCCCCCGGAGAGTTGTGATGACATATTGTATGCTTTATCATCTATTTCAAAATACTTTAAAAGTTCCATCGCTTTTTTTTGTGCCTCTTTCTCGCTTACTTTATTAGCTTGAGGCAGAAGTGTTATGTTTTCTAAAACATTTAAGAATGGAACTAGGTAGTGTGCCTGAAAAATAAACCCTATCTTCTCTCTTCTAATACGTCTTGTATCTTTAGCTAGCCATTTGTCATGATAGACTTTGTTTTTTCCTAACCAAATCTCTCCGCTTGTCGGCTCAATAACGCAGCCTATCATCATAAGAAGAGTTGTTTTTCCGGCTCCACTTGGAGCTATGAGGGCTACGACTTCACCTTTTTGTATCTCAAATGATGCATTCTCAATTACACGGACTAAGTTATCATCCTTGCCGAAATGTTTGACTAAGTTTTGAACTTTTATGGCGCTTTGTTTGTTCATATTATCCTCCGATTGCTGCTGCCGGATCGGCGCTTATAACTTTTTTAACACCTACAAATGAGGCTAATATAGAAGCAATTATGACTACACCAAAAAGTATCCATGCATCCGGAATTTGTAGCACTACAAGTTTTGGAAATTTATCATAAATCAAGTGTGAAAATATATTTCCAAAAATAAAAGCAAAAATACCAAGAAGCAAAGTCTCCTTAACAATCATCTCAATAATAAGGCTGTTGGGTAGTCCCATCAGTTTCATAATTGATATTACCTTCATCTTCTCTAGAGTCATTGTGTAGATTATTAGAGCTATGATTATTGTTGATACTACAACTAGTATAGCAGTAAAGAGTCCTATCTGTTGAGCAGATTTTTCAATTAAATTTTTTGTAAGTATGTCTGATTGCTCTTTAGCCGTATATACATTTTTATGTTGCCACTTTCTTATGTCTGCGGCTACTTTTTCTATATCAAAACCACTTTTAATAGTTGCAATAATTGCATTTGCTCTATAGGACTCTGAATTTTTTATTCCTCTTGCTTCATCGTTTTGTATCTCTTTGTTTGAGTATAAAAACTGCAGTTCTTGTGCATCTTTTAGACTGATATACACTAAAGGGTCTCCACCACTAGAGACTGTTTTACTTGTTATGCCCACAACTTTATAGTAGTTTCTTCCAAGTTTTATCTCCTCGCCTAATTTAAAGCCTGTACTATCTGTGACTACAATCTCATAGTGATCATTTTTTAAATTTCGTCCCTTTACTAACCTTTTTGGATTTATGGGGTTTATAGCTCCATGAATGTCATAACCGACTGCAAAGGCAAGAACTGATTTGTCTTTACGAGGCAGTTGAATATTTTGAAAAGTCATCGCTTCGCTTTTTTCTATGCCTTGTACTGCGCGGATAATATTTTTTAGATCTTCATGAACTCTTGAGGATTCGGCAAAAGGTCCTAGAGTATCCTCTTGAACAATCCATATATCTGCACTTATATCGTTAAGTAGAATCTCTGCTTCTACCATCATGCCACGATATACACCAATCATGACAAGGACAAGTCCTAGTAGCATCCCAACACCCATAGCAGTTACTAAAAACTTACCAAGAGTGTGTTTAATATCTCTCGCGGCTAAATTAATCATCTGTTAATTTTCATCCCATCTCTAAGCGGTCTGTTCTTGGCGTTAGGCACAAGTAACTCTGTATTTTTATTAATACCCGATGAGACGGCAGCCTCTTCATTGTTTTGTGCCAAGATAGAGATTGGCATAAAATGTGCAGTGTCACTATTTGCTACCCATACTCCTTTTTCTCCATCTTTTGTCTCGATTAAAGCTAGAGGAACTTTTAGTACATTCTCATACTTTGCGACTTTTATGTTTACTTCTGCTTGTTCATTTATATAAAATGGAATAGGAGTAGTTTTAAATCCTATTGCTACCTCTCTCTCAAGTGTGACAAGGTTACTCATAGCCACTATCCTTTGAACATTTCCAAGTAACTCTATATCAGGTTGAGACCTTAGCTTAATTGAGGCTATTTGACCAAGTTCTATTTTGTCTGCTATCCTCTCATCAATATTTGCCACAACCCAGAGTGTTTTAGGGTCTACTATCTTGAAAATCGGTGTAGATGGTAGAACATATTGTGCGACTTCTGCATCTTTTGAGATTACATATCCATCAACAGGAGAGTAAACTTTAACTCTTTTTAGTTTTTCGCCTATCGCTTCTATGCTCTTTTGTAATCGCTCTATCTCTAGCTTTGCAGAGGCGATTTTTGCTCTAGATGCATTTATCTGTGCATCTATATTTTGCAAGTCGCTAAGTGCTTTGTCATACTCTGCTTGTGTTACATATTTATTTTGTAGTAACTCTTTATAGCGTTTATATGTTACTACGATAAGTGCTCTTTGTGCTTTGAGACTCTCAAGGTCGCCTTGCGCAGTTTGGACATCATGTTTAGCTTTGCTAAGCGCTACTTTTTCTTCATCAAAGAGCATAGGAAGATCTACCGGGTCAATCGTTAAGAGCAGATCCCCTTTTTTCACCCATTGACCCTCGTCAAAATATATATTTTCTATCTCTCCGCCGCTTTGTGCCGTGATAGTATATATATTTTTAGCATCAACATTTCCGATGCCGCGCACTGTTACATGCAGGTCTCCTCTTGTCGGTTTTGTTGTAGCAAATGTTGATTTTACAATATATACTTTATTGTAAAAAATAGTGCCGCCAATAGCGATAATTAGTGCAATTATTATATATTTTAACCATCTGTTCATTGAATTTGTCCTTGTAGATAATCTAGTCTGTTTATTATATTGTTGATATCAAATTTAGCCTCAAGAAGCCCCAGTTTTGCAAAAAGGTGCGTTGATAGTGCATCAAGAACCTCTATATAGGTTGAGAGCCCCTCCTTGTACCTTGCTTCTACTATCTCTCTTGTTGCCTCTGAGGAGTTAATGAGTGCCTCTTTAGCCTCTATAGTGTACTTATATCTTTGCAAATCAAGTACCAAATTCTCTACTTCCTCTTGAATCAGAAGTTTTTGAGAATTGTATGCTTCTCTTGAGATCTCTTTTGCAATATGAGCTTGTTGTGTTTGGGCACTTACTCTTCCACCGCTGTAGATAGGGATAGTAATACTTACTCCAACCATAGATTCGTCATACTCATTGAGGGAGTCTTGATGAGTGTATGAGGCTATGGCATCAACCGAGCCAAAGTGCTCTGATTTTGTTGCCTCATAAAATAGGTTATCTCTTTGTATCTCCTCTTGAGAGCTTTTAAGTGAAAAGTTTTTAGCCAAAATATCTTTTAGAAGCAGGTCAACATTCATTATGTTTTCGTTTTTTGTTTCTGTAGTCTCTTTGAGCTGCGTATCAACATCAATTTTTTCTCCTATATAAAGGGAGAGAGTTGTAAGTGTTTTGTAGAAATCGGATTTGGCAATTGCAAGGTTATCTTGAGCAATATGTAGCTCACTTAGTATGCTAGTGGCATCGGCTTCTGTCTTTAGACCTTGCTTGACAAGTGCTTTTGCTTGCTTGTAGAGTTCCTCTTTTGTTTGTAAATCCTTCTCTCTTACCTCTGTCTCTTTTGTCTTTAAAAGAGCTAGGTTATAATAGTTTTTTACCTGGTAAACAAGAAGAGCTTTTGCGTCATCTAGGGAAAGATTGGCTATGTTCTCATCTTTTTTATACGCCTTAATAGTTGAAGTTGTTTTTCCAAAATCATATATCTTTTGATTAAGCGCGGCATTAACTCGCCAACTATCATCCTCAATCGTATCAAACTGACTATTTCTTGGCATAGTAAAGGTATCGATTGGATTGTACTGAGCACTCACATTTATCTGCGGGAGATAATCTGCTTTAGCAATATCTACGGAAGATTTTTTTTCAAAAACACTTAAAGCCGCCTTTTTTATATCAGGATGATTTTTTAGTGTCTTATCTATACACTCATCGAGTGTCAACTCTTTGGCACCGGATATATTGAGAAAAAGGTAAAAACATAGAAACATAAATTTTCTCATTATTTAGACTCTCCTTTTGTAAAATATTTTAATTATAATAGTATTATAAACTAAAGGTGTGAAAACATTGTGAAACGATAACCTATTGTACCATTTTAGATGCAATAAAAAAGCCAACTATCAACCATGATTAGCTACTATACTAAAATAATAATAAAAAGTTTAGATTATGAAAAAAATGATTTATAAGTCGAGTGTCGGTGATTTGGATTTAAGTAAATTAACGCGCCTCTATCCTGCCGTAGTCGTAGATATGCATGGAGAAGTTGCAGAGATGAGTCTAGAGTGGACGGAGCTTTACAGCGAGAAGGTTAAGCTAAAATCATATGTGCTTATTTTTGACTTTACTCCGATAAATGCAGAAACAAAAGAGAGAGTCACTCTAGAGTTTAAAACAAAAGATGAACTAATGGCAGTCATGCAAGAGGTATCACAATTTTTTCAAAAATAATCTCCCGCGATACTCGTAGAGTATTTACTATCGCAATTCCTGCAGCACTAAAACACCTTGTAGATATTCTTCAAATTTTAATAGATATGCTCATGGTAGGTATGGTAAGCGTTGCGGCGCTTGCTGCCGTTGGTATGAGTATGCAGTTTATGATGATAATAAATGTACTTATGACGCTTTATGTTGTCGGAGGAAATGCTCTAATCTCAAGGTTTATCGGAGAGGGTAGGAAAAAAAGAGCATCGGCACTTCTTTATGCACTTGCAATTCTTGCTGCAATACTATCGCTGTTTGTCTCATTTGGCGGTTACTTCGGAAGCGAATATATCTACTCTCTGATGGGAGCAGAGGCTGATGTTATACATGAGGGGTCTCTTTACTTTAAGATAATATCACTTGGATTGGTTGTGATTTTTATCGACACACTTCTGTATAATGCACTCTCAGCAGCGGGAGATACTAAAAATTCGCTCTATATTAAGCTTGTCTCAACAGCAATTAACGCCTTTTTGAACTATATTTTGATTTTTGGGCACTTTGGATTTCCTGCCATGGGAATTGAGGGAGCCGCTTATGCAACGGTATTTGCTTACTGTTTTAATGTTTTGGCTTACTATATACTTATAAAAAAGCCTTACTCAAAACTAAATTTTATTCCTATTATAAGGGTAAAGGATTTAATCAGGGTTTGGCATATAGGCTGGAGTGCGGCACTTGATCGTGGGATATCAAGTATCTCATTTTTGCTTTTTGTTGCAATTATTGCCGCTTATGGGACAGAAGCCCTAGCGGGGTATCAGGTAGGGCTTCGTATAGAGGGTATTGCGTTTATGCCGGGATTTGGTTTTGCAATAGCAGCAACCGCTCTAGTAGGGCAGAGCCTTGGTGCTAAAAATAGAGAAAGAGCCTACAATATGGGTATAATTAGCGGTAGAGTCGCTTATATATTTATGGGAAGTGTCGGTCTTTTTCTTATTCTTTTTCCTGAGTTTCTTGTAGGTTTTTTTACAGAAGATAAAGAGACAATAGCGGTAGCTTCATACTATCTCATCTTAGTTGGGCTCGCTCAAATACCTCTTGCCATAGTGTTTGTATATTCCGGTGCACTAAGAGGTGCCGGAGCAACAAAGATAACACTTAAGATAAATGTTCTCTCATTATGGTTTTTTAGAGTCATACCATCATATATAGCCTATAAAATGGGGTATGGGATAATTGTTATTTTTATTATAATGAATATAGAGACTCTTATAAAAGGGCTGCTGTATGCCTATGTTTACAAAAAAAGAAACTGGCTTGAGACTAAGGTATAATTAAATCAGAAGAGTTATCTGTCTCCATTGCACCTCTTTGAGTGCTTTGCATTGAGCTACTAGATTGTTCTATACTACTTTTATAGCTATTTTTATATCTATATCTGTTGCTTTGTTCTTGCGTGTAGCTATTTTTCTCTCGGCTAATCTCTTTCGTCCCTCTCTCTTTTTGTATCCGCATCTTCTGCTCATGATTTTTGAAACTATCTTTAGCAAACAGAAGTGCTGTAGAGAGTAGAGTCAATAATAAAAGCTTTTTCATAGTTAATTCCTTCTTTTTAGCATGCAAAGTATTGCACAAAAGTATTAGTGATATATAAGTAAAAAAAATAGAAGCTTTAAGATGAAAAGGGTACAATTATTTTAAAATCAAAAAATAGAGGGTATGGTGTATGGTTATCCCTGAGCAGACAAGACGCAATACGTTAATTTTTACTTCAATCGTTTTGCTCTTCTCTTTTGGAGTTATTTATCTATTTTTAAATTATGAGCTAAAGAGCTCTTTAGATAAGCAGTTTAAAGCAGTTACATACTCTGCACAGAATCTTTTTGAGATAAATCTAGAACATGACAGGGTAGAGTTAGCGCTTAGACTTGAAGAGATAGTAGCAGAGGAGGGCTTGGCAAGCGCTATTGCAAAAAGAGACTACAATGAGATAAAATCAATAGTCGCACCTCTTTATAGCCGCATAAAACTTATACAAAACTCTATTAATATTCTCACCTTTCGTTCAAGCGAAGGTATAACACTCTTTAGAGCGCATAAACCTGAATATTTTGGCGACATGTTAAATGAAAAAAGAACACTAATAGTAGATACAAACACTTTCCATCGTTCATTTAGCGGTTTTGAGGTTGGAAATCTTGAGATGACATACAGGGTTACAAAACCGATTTTTTATAATGACAACTATGTGGGAAATGTTGAGCTTGGAATATCTCCTCAAAATTTTTTAAAAAATTTAAACTCTATTTTTAAAGCTGACGTAGGTATTGCCATCAATAAGCCTCTTCTTGATATTATGCTAGAAAAAGAGGGGGTTGCCGTCGGTGAAAACTATATCTATATAGAAGGCAGTGAAAAATTAAAAAATCACCTGCGCCACAACCATAAAGAGGATATTGAACTCTATAAAATAGATATGGGTATAGCATTGAAGAACCATCTATCAGAAACACTTGGATACCTAATCTTAGGTTATGACATGTCTGGAATTGTAAAGAAAGATAGAGAGTTTATGCAGCATCTATTTATTGCCATTGTTGTAATTATGCTTATTTTAGGAACTATTCATCACTTGGGGTTTAACAAAGTTTTGAAATATTTTGCAAAACAGGTCTATTCGGATCATCTGAGCAATTTGTTAAACAGACATGCACTAAATGATGCTCTTCTTTCGCAAAAAAATAAAATGCTTATTTTGAGTAATATTAAAGAGTTTAGTATTATTAATGAGATATACGGCGTAGATGTGGGCAATGAGGTTTTGATAGAAGTAGCAAAGGCTTTTGAGGATTTTGGTAAAAAATATGGGTTTGATGCTTATAGAATATCTTCCGATGAGTATGTACTGTTAAAAAATAGAGATGAATTTGATGGTGATGAGTATTATAGAATCATTGAAGAGCTTCATGAGAAAATAAACTCTATGAAAATATTTGCAGCAGAAGTTGAGGAGACTATATCTATAGAGATATATTCCGGATTAGCGTTTAGCGACAAACATCTGCTTGAAGATGCTCAAATGGCTCTAAAAAGAGCAAAAGAGCGCTCTTTGCCTTATTTGATGTATTCTAAAAAAGTTGATACCAAAGAGTATTCTCAAAATGTTTTAAAAATTAAGAAGTGTATAAAATATGCGCTTGAACATAAAAATATAGTCCCGTTTTTTCAACCTATAACAGATAGTAACGGCAGAGTTATAAAATATGAGGCACTAGCGAGAATAGTTGAGTTTGAGAAGGGAGAAAGAAACATTTTATACCCATGTGATTTTTTAGATATATCAAAACATAGCGGCTTGTATATAAAAATAGCCAAAGAGATGTTAGAGCAGAGCTTATCTTTTTTCGCTAAAAGAAGTGAAAAAATCTCTATAAACTTTTTGCCAAACGATTTTTTCAATACATCTGTAATGGATACGTTGATTGAGCAGATTAAGAAGTTTGACTCACCGCAGAGAGTTGTAATAGAGATAACAGAACAAGAGGGTGTGGAAAACTTTCAGATGTTAACTATGGTTGTTGAAAAATTAAAAGCAATCGGTGTGCTAATTGCAATAGATGATTTTGGAAGCGGTTATGCCAACTATGCCCACATTTTACAGCTCAAGCCACACTATGTAAAGATTGACGGCTCTCTTATACAAAATATACTTACTAATAACGACTCAAAAATTTTGGTAAAGAGCATAGTACGATTCGCACAAGAGCTAAATATCATCACTGTTGCAGAGTTTGTGGAGAACAAAGAGATATTTGAGCTTCTTAAAAAGTACGGCGTGGACGAGTTCCAAGGTTACTACTTTGGCCGTCCTATGGATTTGTTAAGCAGTTAACCCTTTAAAACACTTATTTAGCTGAAATATCTAATTCAAGAAGTCTTCGTCACTCTTGTCTAAAGCTTCTTTCTTATAGTTAGATACAAATTTTTTTATGGCAACTTAAAATATCAATATTTACATCTTTAAAATCTGTATCATTTGTTAATAGTATAAATTGATTATCTTCGCAAATCTTTGCAATAGCCTTATCAGAGAAGTCTAGACTATCCACACTGCACATAGAAATTAAATCATCTTTTGAGTAACTTTTTTCCACAACCTCAAATTGAGTCAATATATCATCAGTTACACTCAAGTAAATATCATTCAAAGCATCCTTTCCATCTTTTGAATTTCTATAAACTTTATATTTACAATCTTTTTCCGTAATATTATTACTTGCTAAATAATTTTTATACTCTATTTTAATAGCTCTATTTACAAATTCAGATATAACGATAAAATCTATTATAAATTTACTATTTTGCTTGTTAAGAATTGAATAAAGTCTAGCATATTGATTCTCCCAATTAGCGATAGTAGGCGTACCATAACCAAAAAGATAGATTAAAATATTTGCATCAAAAAATATTTTTTTATCCCTTATACTACTTACAGATGATGGAGTATATCTATTCATCATCTTCACCTAAAATTTCTTTGATAGATTCTTTCATCTTATCTGGATTTTTAAAATAATTTTTAGCGTTTGTCGTGACTCTTTTAAATCTTGCTTTGCCACTATCCGACAAATCTTGAACGCTTAAGCTATTTTTGATTTTAGTTTCATCAAACTCGCCGTAAAGCTTACCGATAGCATTATTTAAAAAAGCAGTTGTTAGTTTCTGTACATTTAAAAAGGATATTGAAGCTTTTTTATCCTCTTTTAGAATTTTTTGTATTGTTTTATGGACTTTATCGCCGTCTTCAGGCAAAGTACAATCTTTTTGCCCAACAATACTAAAAATATTTACTTTTACTTCATTCATTATATTTTCCTCAAAATAAATCTTCTTCACTTGCAAATCTATATGTTTTGCTGTCATCTGTTTTAAATGTCATGCTTATTATCGACCCGTCATAATAGCTGTCTAGTTTTTGTATTTTTTCATTGTTATCATGAAGCTCATAAAAACCGTCTCCGCTAATGATTTGAATTTTACCCTTATTTAGTGTAATAAACTCTTTAAGCAAGGCAAGCCCTAAACCGCCAGATACATTTTGCTTAGTTGTATGCCCCTCTACCATAGCCCATTTTATAGCATCACTTGAACTAACTTTCATATCAAAATCTTTTTTTATCCTTTTTGCAAAGCCTATGCCCGTATCTACAATAGTAAAATTCAATCTGCTGTCTTTTGGAAAAAATTGCCCACAAGTATAAATGAAATCTGTTTCACTATGTATTGTTGCATTTATAAACATCTCTTGGATGGATTCGTTTATTTTGTCATGCACGGCTTCGCTCATATTTGGAAACTCTGTTCTGCTTAAAAGTTCATCTTCAAGATACTGATTAAAATATCTTGTGTCTGATGGTTTTAGTTTCTTATATTCGATAGTAGTGTGATTTGTGTCATAAACTTTTGGATACCCATAAAATGATAAAAATCCATTTT
>NZ_JALOAA010000020.1 GCF_023229025.1 Sulfurimonas sp. | reverse complement strand
CCTTGAGTGCTTTTGGGATATTTTTCATATCCTCATAGCTATCAGCATAGTTATGATAGAGCCATCCAAAAATCTGCTTAGCCCTAAATTGTGGTTTAACAATCTCTTGTAACTCTTTTAGTCTAAAATCAAGCAGAGAAGGTCTCATCTTTTTGTAAGCTCCTTGACTCTTTTTTTAACATGTCGGGCTAAAATCTCTTTTGCCTCTTCGTGATTTTTTAAAAAATCATCATGAGCATTTTTGTTAGTATAGTTAGTTATACAAAAGACCCCACCTGCTGGAATATCAAACTCTTGCGCTACCTTTAAAACAGCAAAAAACTCCATATTTTCTATGCCTACTCCTAGTTTTAGAAACTTTTTTGTTAGCTCTTGGCTTGTGGAAATATAGTTTGATGAGTTAACTATAACATCGTGTTTTGTTTTATCTGTGTTAGTAGATATTACATTATCTAAAGGAGTATAAGCGTCATTGCTTAAAAATCCAAGCTCTATATTTGAAGCTGTTTTAGACTCAATGATGTCAAATATTTTATGCTCGCCGTAACTCCCCGCACTTCCTACAAAAAGTAAAAACTCCGGTTTGTCAAAAAGGCAAAGTCTTGTCAAGTTTATTGCAGACTCTATCAGCCCTACTCCCATAGGAGTGGCGAAATCAAAGGTTTCACTGTTTCCTGCACATATAATCATTAGAGTCTTACCGGTATATTGTTGTCATGAAGATACTGTTTTAATTCCATTATGTCTATCTCTTTATAGTGAAATATACTTGCTGCAAGCGCCGCATCAGCACCATAAAGAAAAGCCTCTTTTATATGCTCCATCGTTCCGGCTCCTCCACTTGCAATTACCGGAACATTTACGGCACGGCTTATTAGCTCTGTAATAGTAAGCTCAAATCCAGCTTTTGTCCCGTCTGCATCCATTGAGGTTAGAAGTATTTCGCCGCTTCCGCGATTAACTACCTCTTTTGCCCACTCAAGAGCATCTATGCCGGTATCAACACGACCTCCATTGAGATAAACATTATATCTGTCACCTGTTTTCTTAACGTCTATCGCAGTAACAACGCACTGAGAACCAAATCTTTTTGCAGCCTCATCTATAAGCTCAGGTCTTTTAATAGCAGCCGAATTTACGCTGACTTTGTCACATCCAACATTTAAAAGCTTGTATATATCATCAAGCTTTCTAATTCCACCGCCTACTGTAAGGGGTATAAAAATCTCTCTTGCTACTTCTGCAACAATATCTACAATAGTATCGCGGTTATCACTAGAGGCTGTTATATCTAGAAATACAATTTCATCAGCGCCCTCTTTGTTATATCTCTTTGCAACTTCAACAGGGTCACCTGCATCTTTAAGTCCTACAAAGTTTACACCTTTGACAACACGTCCATCTTTAACATCAAGACATGGAATAATTCTTTTTGCAAAATAGTTCAAAATTATCTACCTTGTGGGTTTTTAATCCCCTTATATAATATAGTGAAATTATACACATAATGCCTTATAATTAGTTTTGATGCCTCTGATGTTTCACATGAAACATCTTTATACAGACTAAATCTTATAATAAATATTATTTAAGTGTATAAATCTGTATAAGGCAACCCCCTAAGTTTTGTCAAATTGTTTGCTATATAACACAAAAAATATTTTTTTTCATTGACATTAAGTAACTGTAAGTAAAATTACTATATGATGTCGGCTAATGAAAGATATTATAGCTAAGAAGAAATTTGGACAAAATTTCTTAAAAGACGAGACAGTTTTACGAAAAATCGTCGAAGCGATGCCCAACAACGACAATAAAATTGTTGAAATTGGTCCTGGCTTAGGTGATTTAACTAAATTTTTAGTAGATGTCAAAAGCGTAGATGCTTTTGAGGTCGATACCGATTTGTGTAAACTGTTACAAAAAAAGTTTGAAAAAGAGATCGCAACCAAGCAACTCCGCATACATTGCGGGGATGTGCTCACTGCTTGGAAGAGTGAACTTATAGATGAGTCGTATGATTTGGTGGCGAATTTGCCATACTATATAGCGACTAACATAATTCTAAAAGCCCTCGCAGATCCAAAATGCAAAAATATACTTGTAATGGTACAGCTTGAAGTAGCAGAGAAATTTTGTGCTAATGAAGGTGACAAGGTATTTGGAGCTTTGAGTGTTATAGCTCAAAGCGCGGGAGAGGCACATTTAATTGTGAAAGTTCCGCCAACTGCATTTGAACCACAGCCAAAAATAGACTCTGCAGTTTTTTTGATACAAAAGCATAGTGATAGATTTGACAAAGATTTTGAGAGCTTGCTAAGAGTTGCATTTACGCAGCCTCGTAAAACTCTTATGAAGAATCTATCTGCTGCTTATGAAAAAACTATACTTCAAGAGGCTTTTTTAGAGCTTAATCTTACACAAACAATTCGTCCTCATCAAGTCTGCACAGATGACTATCACCAACTCTATAAACTAACAAGGAGTTTGGATGGAACAAGAGAATCAGGAAAGCGTTAAAAGCATTTCTCAAGAAAATCGTAAACAGTATAACAACAATAAAAGACACAGTAGTAGGCCAAATAGCCAAAATACCAATAAACAAGCCGGCAGTAATCCTGCAAACGGCAATAAAAGCAAGAGCTCATCAAGAGGTCGCAGACGTCAAAGTACGCCTGTAAATGAGAGTTTAAAAGAGTTTGTCGAGATAAATCAAGAGGCTCATAAGCAAAGACTAAATCCCCACTATAAACTAGACTTAAACTCAAAAGAGAAAATCCGCATAACTCCGCTTGGAGGCCTTGGCGAAATCGGTGGAAATATAACCGTCTTTGAGACAGACAATGAAGCTATACTGATAGATGTAGGGATGAGTTTTCCAGACGAAGATATGCATGGTGTTGATATTTTAGTACCGGACTTTACATATATTCGTGAAATAAGAAATAAAATAAAAGCCGTAATTATTACGCACGCTCATGAGGATCATATCGGTGCTATGCCCTATCTATATAAAGAGATGCAGTTTCCTATATATGGTTCGCCGCTTCCTCTTGCGATGATAGGCAATAAGTTTGATGAGCATCATATAAAAGATTTTAAGCAATATTTTAATCCTATTGAGAAGAGAAAAGTGTATAAGATAGGCGAAGATTTTGAGATAGAGTGGATGCATATGACGCACTCTATTATAGACTCATCTTCACTAGCGGTAACAACAAAAGCCGGAACCGTCATACATACAGGTGACTTCAAGATAGATCACACGCCGGTAGATGGATATACGGCAGACCTGCATAGACTTGCGCATTATGGAGACAAAGGTGTACTATGTCTTTTAAGTGATTCTACAAACTCGTACAACACGCAACCAACGCCATCTGAGCTTAATGTAGCGCCTGCGCTTGATAGAGTATTTGCAAAGGCTGAAGGAAGAGTAATTTTATCTACTTTTAGTTCAAATATTCACCGTGTTTATCAGGCAATACAGTACGGTGTAAAATATGGACGTAAAGTTTGTGTTATAGGTCGTTCAATGGAGAGAAACATTGAAGTAGCTATGCAGTATGACTACATAAGGTTACCAAAAAATATTTTTGTAGAGCCGGAACAAGTAGCACACCTAAATGACAAAGAAGTTCTTATAGTAACAACCGGTTCTCAAGGCGAGCCAAGTTCAGCACTCTTTAGAATGTCAATAGGGGAGCATAGACATATAAAAATCAAGCCGACTGACTTGATTGTTCTATCTTCTCGTCCAATTCCGGGAAATGAGGGTTCAATATCGGGAATGTTAAACCATCTACAACGTGCCGGAGCAAAGATAGCTCAGGATAGAGAGCTGCATGTATCGGGTCACGCTTCTATTGAGGAGCAAAAGTTGATGCTTCGTCTTGTAAATCCTAAGTTCTTTTTACCTATCCATGGTGAGTATAACCATGTTATGAAGCATAAAGAGACAGCCGTTATGTGTGGTGTACCTGAGCGCAACATCTACATCATGAATGATGGTGATACGGTCGAGATAGCTCCTAAGTACATGAGAAAAGTCAAAACCGTAAGAACCGGTAAAACATATATAGATAACCAAAACAACCACAAGATAGATGATGACATCATAATCGATCGTCAGAAGCTAGCTTTAGACGGTATAGTTATGATTATCGCTCAGATTGACGGACAGCACTCTACGATGTTATCTAAGCCGATTGTAACCTCATTTGGTCTTGTTGCAGATAAACAAGATAAGTTTTTTGCCAAAGAGATAGAAGATGTTTTAGAGCATTTCCTTGCAAACATAAAAGAGGGACTTGTTGAGAACCCAAGAGCATTAGAAAATGGTCTTCGTCAGGTCGTTAGAAAACATATCTACAGAAAAATGAAAAAATACCCACTTATCGTTCCACATATTTTTGTGATGTAGATTAATATTTTTGATATGCGGAAGATGTTCCGCATATCGTTACGCTCCTTCGGTACAACTATCCACACTTAGCAAAATTGTTAAATTTTTATTCTACTAAAAAATTTGCCATCATGGAGTGATCTTCATGCTCTAGTATATGGCAGTGATGAACAAATAAGCCCGGTATTGTAAACTTTACTATAATGCGAACAGTCTCCGTTGGCATGACAAGAACGGTATCTTTCCACCCCTTGTCGGTCGGAAAATCTATCTTGCTTGTTCTATCAAGTACTTGAAATTGAACCCCATGCATGTGAAAAGGGTGTGCCATATGTACACTGTTTTTAAGTATCCAAATCTCGGTTGAGTCAAGCTTAACCCTCTCATCGACTCTATGTATATCATAAGGTTTTCTGTTTAAAGTCCAGATACCGCCTTTTATTACCTCCATCGTAATAGTTCTACTGTTTGTAGCATCAGACTCTTTCATTTTGCGGATAGTATTGAGTTTTGCAGGCAAAGCGGATGTGCTGTTTGAGAGTTCCGTGATTTGAAACTTCATAATATCCATTTTCGCATCAAAGCCCGGATAAGCGGTATTTGTTCCAATAATGCTGCCCTCTTTAAACCCCAGAGTTTTTAGCATTACGCTATCACCTACTTTTTTATCTTTAAAATCAACGATGATATCTATGCGCTCTGCTACTGCGATTAAAATATCTTTTACGACTATAGGCTCTTCAAGAAGTCCACCGTCAGTTCCGATTAACGTGAACTCCTCTATGCCCTCAAAGGCAAGTTTGTATACTCTAGCACTTGAGCCGTTTAGAATTCTAAGGCGATATTTTGTGTTTTTAACATTTTTATAGGGGTGTGGAGTCGAGTTTACCATGACAACATCGCCTAAAACTCCGACATTGTCCTGCTTAGTCTCTTTATAGATAAGATTACCCTCTTTGTCAAACCTTCTATCTTGTATGATTAGAGGCAGTTCAAATTCACCAGATGGAAGATTTAATCTCTTCTCGTTTTCATCTTCTACGATGTAAAGACCGGCAAGTCCGTAGTATATCTCCTCTCCGGTTCTGCCGTGCGGATGAGTATGGTACCAGAATGTTCCCGCACTTTGATTGACTCGGTATTTGTACTCTTTTGTCATATTTGTAGCAATAGAGTCCTTTGGATGTCCGTCCATTGTCTCAGGTACTAACAGACCGTGCCAGTGAACGATAGTCGGTTTTTCAAGGCCGTTGGTAAAATCGAGCTCAAAATCATCCCCCTTTTTAATCCGAATTGTAGGATTTGGCAGGTCGCCTTGAAATGTTAAGAGGTCTGTTTTTTTCTCTTTATATAGAGCGGCAAGACTTTTTTGGGCGGTAAATTTTGCTTTTGCAATATGCTCAAAATCAATCTCTTTGGGAATTTTTAGCTCCGAAGTAAAAGATTTAAGCTTATCTTCCGCAATATTTTTTGGAGATTCCTGAAGTGCTTTTTTAGCTTCATCAATTTTGTTATCAAGCCTACTATTTTTCTCAGACCCTTTTTCACAACCGCCTAAAATAGCCGCTGCTGCCGAAAAAGAGAAAGAGTATAAAAAATTTCTCCTATTCATCTTCGCCTCCTAATAAAAAGCTGCTTCAAATAGTATGACAATAATGATGTGAAAAAACACTTAAGATGAAAAGTTAGTTGTGTCGTAAATTTAGTGTTTTAAGACCCCTGCAAACCCCTTTGTGCTAAAATGGCGGTTGATGAGGCTCTTGGCATCGAAGAGTTTTAAGACCCCTGCAAACCCCTTTGTGCTAAAATTATTCTGTACGCATATATCAACTTTTAAAAGTTTTAAGACCCCTGCAAACCCCTTTGTGCTAAAATTGTTTTTCCAAGAGCCTTTTCCAAAAAGATGTTTTAAGACCCCTGCAAACCCCTTTGTGCTAAAATAAAGATACTCTCGATAATAATAAGCAGATGGTTTTAAGACCCCTGCAAACCCCTTTGTGCTAAAATGAATTTGAAGTTTGTATGAAAGGTGTATCAGTTTTAAGACCCCTGCAAACCCCTTTGTGCTAAAATAATCAAGACAAGTATTGTAATGCAGTTGCAGTTTTAAGACCCCTGCAAACCCCTTTGTGCTAAAATGGTTTTAGACGAAGCTCTAGAGGTACGTTTGTTTTAAGACCCCTGCAAACCCCTTTGTGCTAAAATAGAGGTAGCGACTTTAGTGATAGCAACTTTGTTTTAAGACCCCTGCAAACCCCTTTGTGCTAAAATGCTCTGTTTTTGCACTTGTTCGCAGGCTCAGTTTTAAGACCCCTGCAAACCCCTTTGTGCTAAAATCCAATTTGTAAATGTCCTGTACTTACCAGTGTTTTAAGACCCCTGCAAACCCCTTTGTGCTAAAATATATACAGCGACATCCTCAAACCTAACTTTGTTTTAAGACCCCTGCAAACCCCTTTGTGCTAAAATATTGCCATATCTTCAAATGGTTCAAACTGTGTTTTAAGACCCCTGCAAACCCCTTTGTGCTAAAATATGTATTTGTAGAATTAGATAAAGTGTTATGTTTTAAGACCCCTGCAAACCCCTTTGTGCTAAAATAGGGTCTTGCATAGCCCTTTGTAGTGGGGCAAAAGAGAAGATAGCGAGTGATAAAATTTGACTTTTTGTCTTGTTTTTGAGTACAATATCTGTTGTTTTAGCACAAAGGGGTTTGTGTAGCGGGACTTAAAATAATCCTTCGGCTTTATTGTCGTAGGAGATTTTGGAATCATCAAAATAGCAATAGTTGTTTTGGTGCATTCTTTTCATTTTCTTCTTTTGTACCTACGATTATATCCATATTTCCAAACTGCTTATCTGTAAACATTATCATCCTTATACTTCCTTTTGCAATATTTGAAGCTATAAAATCTTTGAGTCTTTTTTTTCCATTTAGAGTTGACTCGTAAGAGTGAAAAGAGCGAATGTATATGGAAAACTGCATCATCATGTACCCTTCTTTTAAAAGTTCACCGCGTAAATAACGATACTTTTTTCTTGCTTTTTTCGTATCGGTCGGCATATCAAACATTACCATTAGCCACATAAATCTATAAGCACTCATCTTCATACTTTTCAAAGTTAATGCTTGGGAGCATTAAACAGGCTATCTCTTTTTGAAGTACACACTTTTGTAGTGATTGGATTGTTGTATCTATTGCTGTTCTTAGATTACTAAGACCTCCGTTTATAGTTGCGTACTCTAAGTTTAAAATATTGACGAATTCTTGTTTCATTTGACTAGTTAGGACCTCATCATCATATTTTAGAAGAGTCAGTTTTACATGTAGATCCACAAAAGCTCTATATGGCTCTATCATGTCGTCTGCAAGATTAAAAGCGTTGAAATAGTTTTGATGATGAATCCCAAAAGATGGCATAAGTCCTGCGTTTGTAAGTGATCTGGCAATCGCACTTCTTACAATGGCATAGCAGTAGTTAAGTGAAGCGTTTCGTACATCATCAGCTCCTTTTTGAACTCTTGCGAAGTTTTCAAAAAGTTCGCTCCAGTAGATTCTTGCTGCTTTTGCTTCTACATTTTCTTCATCATTTGACCTGATACTCTTTGCATACCCGAAGAGAATTTTAGAAGATTTTTCTCTGTTAAAATAGTTTAAAACTGCTGCTTGATTATTGACTTTTGCTTTAACTACTTCTTGCCAAAGCTTTTTTTTAAGTGGCTTTGATATATCTATCTGTGAGTGTACAATTTTTGAAAAAGTAGAGTGTGTGTGAAAGGGGAGGGTAATAGCGTTTAAATTGTACTTTTTATCTACATATAAAACGGCAACATCTGCTTCGGCAAGCTTGGAGATAGCATAGGTAGTGATAGTTGCTCTTGTCGTCTCTATAACAATAGAGGCGATACTATCAAGAGTAACTAAGTTATCTCCATCATCGTTGCTTACGATAAGGTTGTCGTGTTCTATGTGTATCTTGCAAGGTTTTGTTATGAAGATAGAACGCCAGCTCATCATAAAGCCTTGTAGCTCAATATTTTAGCAAAAAGCTCTTTTTCATCATCTAAAACTCTTCCTAAATAGTAAAATCCCAAAACTTTTCCAGTAGCATCTGTTTTGTATTTTTTGATTCCACACATTTTTTTAACAGCAACATAATTGTTATATTGTTTTGGTTGAGCATCTTCTCGGATTGGAAATTTTGGATTTTTTACTTTTAACATTTTGTCCTCTTTTGCATTAATGACAAAAGTTCTTAAAAGCCCAGTTAATTTTAAAAGAACTTCTTTTTTTTCAAATGTATAAATATCTACTAAATCGTTATTATAGATATCAATAAATCTGCCATCATTTTTCTCCAGTAAAATTTTGTCTTTAAAATCTATCCTTTGAGTAAAGAGACGATTTTCAGATTCAGCTTGGCATCTCATAGCTAGCATCGAAGGAGCATTTCCTGCGACCCCATTTCTAATAGGTATTGAAACTTTTTCTCCAACTCTCTTCACTCTTCTTATCTCATTACCGTTTACATCATATAGAGGCTCACTCATGACATCTCGTAGCTTTTTATCAAGCTCGGCTTTCTCATCTTTTGTACTTGCAAAAGCTGATTGGTTTAAGATGTTTACGATGGTATCTCTTTTTTGTGCAAATACTTTTGCTGTGAAATCTTTTGGATTGTCTTGGGCAACTTGGATTTTTTCATAAATCTCTTTGTTGAATTTTTGATAAAACTCGTCAGTACTCATTTTGTGATTCGGCTTGACTTTATCCAGCAGAGAAGCAACAGGTACATAGTAAGCCAGATTTTTTTTAGACTGGATTGTCTCATTATGTGCTTTTGTTCCTATCGGCTTTTTAGAGACCCAAAATGCAGGAGTTTTAAGCGTGCCGTCAAGTACTTTATAAAACGGGTTTTCTTCCATGTTTTGCATGTAACTCTCTCTTATGTGAGCAATTATATGATTTGGGGAGGTTCCTTCTATGAGTGGAACAATCTTTTTAAAGTTCTCTTTTGCATTTTGTTCGGTAAGTTCGTAATTTTTCTCAAAATTTGTAGATATATTTTGCAAGTAAGATTTACTCATTAGTCCCAGAAGAATTGCATCTTCGGCATGATGAAAGTTTGTATCACGGGACTTGTTGTCGACACTTAGTATGCGTCTTAGGTAACTTGTAGCACGCCCAGAGATAGACATCGCTCTTTGATTTTCTTTGAGCCTGTCTGTAAAAGGGTAGTAGCGTTTTAAAATCTCACCCAAAAGTTTTTCAGTATAGCTTGTTGCATGGAGCGATACATCATCTTTTACCTCTTTAAAGGTTTTATCTAAGCTCTCGGCTAAGAGATTTATTTTTTTCTTCATATTTATCTTGTAGCCTTTTTTCAGCTCTTCTACAAAGTTGATGTAAATCTCTCTTTTGTCTCCACTTAAATAATCAAGTGGTAACTTGTTGCCTTTTTTAGCATTTTCATCTTTTAAATCAAGAGCTTTGTTATACTCTGCATTGCTTCCGCCACATGCACGAGGAACAATGTGCTCAATCTCTGTTTTATCACTCAAGACTTCATCAATACTAAGTGGTTTGTGTGAATAGATTCCTAGCTCCCTTTGTTGCTCCCAAAGTTTTAGCTTTAGAAGGTACTCTTTGTTGTTTTGAGGGTTTAATTCCTTTGCTTCAAAATGTTTTTTATATTTTTCGATTAACTCTTGCCACTCCTTTTCATTTCTATCGTTTGCTGCTTTGATATCTCTTTTTACATCATCAGGTTGCGAGAGCTCTCTTGTCGATTCTAGCTTGATAATATCAAAAGATCCATATTTGTCATGCAAGTCGATTATAACCCTAAGTGCCCATGAAACTAGAGATTTTACAACATGGTTAGAGATACGATTTTCATCTATTTCATACTGCAGTTTTCCATCTTTGCTTTGAGGTTTTAGGTATCTAATACCTTTTAGAAAATGGGAGTAATTCTCACTTTTACTAACTCCTAAAATCTCTTTCGCATTACTCTCATTTTTACCTTCTTGTATCAATACAGTTAAATCTTTTAAGGCTTTTATAGAGTAGTTAGATGTTCCACTAACTTTGTTTTTATGCAGAGCAAGTGTAAAGTCTCTTGTTTCATCTTTAGAAAACTCAAGGTTGTATTTTTTAAAAAGTATTTCGATGTTTGTTAAAAGTTTTTCAGGGTTTACATTTAGATGTATCTCTGTTGCAATTGCATCAAAAATTTCCACAACTGATTTTTCTCTCAAAATAGTATTTAAGATGTCATTGTTTAGTTTTTTAAAAGAGGGAAGAAAGTTAAACTTAACAAGAGTGTTCGCTTCTTTTTTTCCTTTAAGCATTTTATACTCTTGAAAATTATTGATTTTTACATATTCATTATCAATTCCTAGTATCTTTTTAAAATCTTTTACACTATAAGAGCTTTTACACTTTAAACTATTTATATCTTCTAAAAGTGCTTCACGCAACTGCTCTTTTTGCTCTAAAGTTGCACTTGCACCGTCAATCTTCAAATCTCCAAGTAACTTATAGAGTTGAAACATATCAAATGAGTATGAAAAAAGAGGTGCAGATATCTCATCTTTGTAGATTAGACATTTATTGATATTTTCTGGATTTAGCGTAACAGCCTCTTGTGGAATGATGATATTTATCACTTCATTAGCAAACTTAGTAGCCAACTCATCACTTTCAAAAAAATCAAACTTTTGTTGAGCTTCTAAGATTTTCTCTATCTCTTTTTTTATATCTTCTCTGCGTATCATGTAGCGATAATTACCATGATTTCTAAAAGTTGGACTCTCTTTTTTAGACTCCAATTCCCAGATAATTTGCGCGGCAGTTTTATCTTTGTGTTTACACTTTAGTGCATCTAGATATGCTAGTGTTTCTGAAAATTTCTCTAAATCTTTTGGCACTTGAATCTCATCGCTCTGGCAATCACCAATTTTTTCTTTTGCTTCAAGCTCGGCTATTAAATCTTCTATTTTTAGTGACTTATATCCTCTATGTTTTGCCATGAATCTAAATATTGCAAATAGCTCATCATTATCAAGTTTTCTCTCGAACGCATCTATTGCTCTTAATTTCCAAATATCGTATCTGTTTTTTTCTTTATAGATAAGATTGTGAGAAGTAAAGAGCTGCTTTATACTTTTAATTCTCTTTTTTTTCTTATCAAGTAGACTTCTAGACTGTTTTTTCTCTCGCCTCTCTTGTTGAGTACCACCATCATGAGGGTTGTCACGCATTACTACACCATAGTCTAAAAGAGAATAACTGTTTTTTTCAAGCTCTTGCATTACAGAATACCCACAAGAAGTAACACCTAAGTCTAAAGATAAAATTTTCATTTTTTACAACCTTTTTCGTTAATAATGTATTTTAGCCAAATTTAAAAATATTTAAAAAAATCATCACATCGTTTTCTCAGCTACTTCTTGATACTCTATCGTTATAAAAACCTTACAAAGGCAGTAAAATTGTCCGATAAGCAAGATACAAAATTTGAAGATGCAGTAAAGACTATGATGTTTCATGTCGGGGAAGACCCGAGTAGAGAGGGGCTTTTAAAGACTCCGCAAAGAGTTAAAAAAGCATATGAGTTTATATTTGGCGGCTATAAAGAGGATCCAAGAGAGATTTTAAAGTCAGCTCTTTTTACAAGCTCAAATGATGAGATGGTTCTTCTAAAAGATATAGAGTTTTACTCTACATGTGAGCATCATCTTCTGCCTATTATTGGGCGTGTTCATGTGGCATACATACCGGATGGTAAGGTAGTGGGTTTGTCAAAAATTCCAAGAGTTGTTAATGTTTTTGCACGTCGTATGCAGATTCAAGAGCAGCTTACAGAGCAGATAGCAGATGCTATTATGGATACAATAGCACCAAAAGGTGTGGCAGTCGTTGTTCAAGCACGACATATGTGTATGGAGATGAGAGGAGTTGAGAAGATAAACTCTACAACGACATCATCGGCTCTGCGTGGTCTGTTTAAAAAGGATGAAAAGACAAGAAGTGAATTTTTCTCTTTGATAAACTCCCCAAACGGCTCTCGTTATTAGGTCTATTAAAAAGCAAGGAGATTTTGATGCCCTTCTCTTCACTAAAAGATAAAATATCAAATAAAAAATACTCGGTTGCTTTTGGCGAAGTTGTTAAGATAAATGCAACGGTAATTACAGCGCGTGGGCTAAAAGTAAGCATAAGCGATATAGTAAAAATTATCTCAAACGAGACAAACCAAGAGACTATAGGCATGGTAACAGAGATAGATGGCGCTACGTTTTTTATTACGCCATTTAGTTTTGTAGAGGGATTTTGTTCCGGCGATAGAGTTTTTTTAGATCAGACAGGTCTAAATATCCCTGTAGGAGAATCTCTGCTTGGGCGCGTAGTAGATCCGTTTATGAGACCCATTGACGGCAAAGGAGTAGTAAACGGCTCTAAGCTAATGCCGATTATAAAACCCCCGATAGCTGCCATGAAGCGTGGAATGATAGATGAGGTCTTTAGCGTAGGGGTAAAGAGTATAGATGGGCTCCTAACATGCGGAAAAGGGCAAAAGCTTGGTATTTTTGCGGGGAGTGGAGTTGGAAAGTCAACATTGATGGGAATGATAGTAAGAGGCTCTAATGCGCCCATAAAAGTTGTCGCACTCATAGGCGAGAGGGGCAGGGAGGTTCCTGAGTTTATTGAGAAGAATCTAGGTGGAAATCTTGAAAATACTGTAATTGTAGTAGCAACCTCAGATGACTCTCCGCTTATGAGAAAGTATGGTGCATTTGCGGCTATGAGCGTTGCTGAATTTTTTAAAGACCAAGGGCTTGATGTTCTTTTTATTATGGATTCGGTTACAAGGTTTGCCATGGCTCAAAGAGAGATAGGTTTAGCACTTGGCGAGCCACCGACCTCAAAGGGTTATCCGCCTTCATCTTTGACGCTTTTGCCTCAGCTTATGGAGCGTGCGGGAAAAGAGGAGGGCAAAGGCTCTATTACGGCATTTTTTACGGTTCTCATTGAGGGGGATGATATGGGTGATCCTATTGCAGATCAGTCACGTTCCATCCTTGATGGGCATATAGTGCTCTCACGCGAACTTACAGACTTTGGTATATATCCACCTGTAAATATACTTAACTCTGCTTCAAGAGTAATGAATGATATTATTTTACAAGAGCATCTAGTGGCTGTTTTGAAGTTTAGAAGGCTTTATACTATTTTAAAAGAGAATGAGATGTTAATTCGCATAGGTGCATATACAAAAGGTACGGATCCTGAGTTGGATGAAGCAATAAGCAAAAAGAGTGATATGGAGAAGTTTCTAATCCAAAATGCGATGCAGACGACTGAATTTAATGATACTATAGAGGAGCTATTGAAGCTTACAGACCCTTCATTATAATCTCACTATGTCTCCAGCTATCTCTTGAGGGTCTGCTCTTTTGAGTCTGCGTAATTGCTAGTTTTAATGAAGAGACTCTCTCAAATTTTTTCATAATATGGTTGATTTCACTATCTAAGCCAAAGATATCTATATATGTATAGATTATTGCTTCTGCACCTTTAAAACTGTTTTTCTCCATCAAGATAGCTACTCTTGTATGAAAACTTACTCTTAGCAAATCTCCTATTTTATTGTTTCTGCTTGATAAGCTAAGAAGCTGACCAAGCTCCTTTTTAATGCCTTTTATATTTCCCTCAAGTGCGTACTCTTCACACTTTTGCATAAGTTTATGCCAATGTTTCTCAAGAAGTATCCCAAGCTCTGTGTTTCTTAGATATTTGTAGATATCTAAAAGCTCATAACAGTTTTTAAAATCACTGTTTTCATAAGCATTTTGAAGCAAGAGGGCATGTTTGCATTTTAGATGTAGCTGCTCTACCCTTTTTGCTATATGTGGAATGTCATCAAGAGCTAGCAGCGCCTCTTTAGCTTTACTTGTCTGAGCAGCTTTGATATCCTCCTCTATCTCAAGAAGAGTCTCTTCTAGTTGCCTATTTAGAGCTATGTAGGTTGGTATCTGTTTAAAGAGTTCATTCTTCTCTATGAGGCTGTTAATAGTTCTAAAGTCTCTCTTTTGTATAGCTTTTAACAACTTTACAAACTCTTTATTTTGAGCGACCAAGAGCTTAATAAGCGGTTTTTTTGAGACTACGGTATTGTACTCTGCTAGTAGCGCTCTTGCTCCGGAGATATTCTCTTGGAGTATGTGTCTTTGCGCGTTTGAGAAAGCGAGCCTAAAGAGTTGCTCCATTTTTTTGTACTGTACGGTACGCTTTAGCGGCTCATATTTAGAGCTCATGGCATAAGCGAGTGCATACTTTTTTTCTAAAAAAAGTGTCTGAAATCGTAGATAGTTTTCAAATGCGTCAAATAGCTCTTTTATTTTGCTCTCTTTTGATTTTATATCTTTGTAAATATCTAGAATTTGCACAGCATGTAATCTGTTTTGATTAACTAATGATACAAGGGCATCTTCATAATCTTTTTCAAACCTATCTTCGAGCATTTTATGCTCATTTGAGCCTTGGAGCATCGGCTCTTTGGCTATGAGTGCAAAAGCTTCCTTTATTAGCTTGTTGGCAATTAAAGATTTTAATTTTGTAATGCCGGGAAGTTCTACATGTACGATTTCATTATCTTGCAGGGCAACGACTAGCGAGTCGCTGTTGATTATATCTACGGATAATATTTTTTTACTAAGCGAAATATATTTGCTATGTGCAATTTTATGCTTTTTTATGTCAATTATTGAAATGGTGTTTGAGTCGCCGCTAACCATTACATAGTCAGGGTTTGGCATTACGATTATATTCTGTATGGATCTTATTGGGGTATCTATGCTTTTGTAGTTGTTCTCATCTAAGAGAGAAACAATATCTACCTTGCCGTTGTCTTTACCACATATCAGTGTCTCTTCATTTAAAAAACATATAGCATTAATTCTGGTTCTATTGTAGGTAATAATATTTTTGTTTACTTGAGTGTAGAGGTCAATTATATATATTGCTCCTCCATAGCCGCTACAAGCAAAATTATTTTTATAAAATGCAAAGGAGCTAACATAGTTTTCACTCTGCTTTGACATAATAGTTCTGTCATGCGGGAAAGAGCAGAGTCTAGAGAGCAGGGAGGATTGATTTATTTTATACTGTAGCACCCTTGCATTTTTAGTTCCGGCTATTATATAGTTTGAAGATAAATCAAAGCTCACAATATCTATATCTTCGCCATGCACCTCAATAGTATTAACTATCTCCTTAGATAGCAACTCTACTATATAGATAACCCTATTATTTACAAAGCAAAATAGTTCAGAGTTTGGGCTAAAGGCAGAGGCAGTTACCGTTGAGTTGAGATACATGTTAGCGATGCTTTTTTTTACCTCGCACTCACCAAAGTCAAATATTTTTATCCCATGAAACTTTGTGCTATAAGCAACCAGAGAATCATTTAAGGCTTTCATTGTTGTAATATCTGATTTTGCTCTTTGGCATCTATATATTTTAGGCATAAATTATTATAAGTAAAAGATGTAGTATTTGAACTGAAATTTTAGGAAAAAAGTAACAATAGAGCCGTTCTTTGACGACTCTACTATTTTAGAAGTCTAGCATCTCAACTTCTGAGTAAGCTTTGATTAGGTGTTTGCCCATTTGACCCTCGTAAGCATCCCATGAGTGATACTCTTTTAGCTTCTCATGAACTTCCGGCTTAATCTCATAGCTAGCTATGCCTTCATCATAAGCTTTTTGAGCACCCTCTAGTACAATTTTTAAGTACTTTAAAAAAGGATCGATAGTTTCGCTTATTTTACCGCTTGACGGTCCATGACCCGGTACATAGAGAGTATATTTTTTAAATCCGTCTTCTTGATTTTTTATTTTTTCAAGAACTTTTATATTTTCAATAATGCTTGAAGATTCATCAAATGCTCCAAAACGGTTTGTAATAAGGTTGTCACCGATAAAAAGAGTATTAGAGTTTGTATGCTCGATTAATATATCAGTATCTGAGTGTCCTTTTGTATAGTGACGCATGATAAATGTTTGACCGTCAACAACAACCGTCTGCTTATTCTCAACACCTTGGTTTGGAAAAGTAAACGGTTTTGTTCCCTCTAAGTTTCCTGATAATCTATCTAAAATACCATACCAAGTTTCGGCAGAATTGTCTTTGACTTGCTCAATCATATATGTTAGTGCATAAATTGGAACTTCAGGATACTTCTCTTTGATGTTTTTGTTTGCAAACCAGTGATCGCCATGTTTGTGAGTATTAAATACGGCAATAATAGGCTTTTTACTTATTTTTTCTATCTCGGCAAGAATTTTTTTACCTACATTATAGTTTCCGCCCGGATCGATTATAATAAGCCCATTTTCACTCTCTATTATTGCAGGATTATTCATAAATCCTTCGTTTTCTTTGCTAGGCTCAGTTTCCGGACCATGCATAACATAAACATTTTGGTGCATTTTCTCAAATTTAAAATCACCTAAACTTCCTAAAGTAAAAGCATTTAGCGATATTGAGAAGAGTATAGCAACTGAAGCTAAAAGAGTAGCTTTTTTCATCTTGTCTCCTATGTTGTTTTGATTTTTTTGCAAGGAATATTATACTTTTTGAAGAGCTAATCCTCCCTAGGGAGGATTAGGTAGTTTTGGCTACGCTCTACCTGAGAGCATACCGTGGATTGTCATTGGTTTAAGTAGATAAACTTTTAACAGCCACATAATCCATCTCTCTTTTGTCGGATCAAGAGGAAATGAAGGAGTCGGCTTTTTGCTCCAGTCAAACTCAGCGAGCATAACGGTACCAAGTCCTGTAATAAGTGGACAAACCGTATATCCGTCATATTTAGCAGTCGGCTCTTTGCCTTCCATTACAGATATTACGTTATCTACAACAACTTTGTACTGCTTACGAGCCGAGCCGCCGGTTTTACCCATCGGTACACCCGCACAGTCACCTACAGCCCATACATTAGGGAAGAAAGATGATTGAAGAGTCTCTTTGTTAACTGTAATCCAACTACCGGCAGAACCAACTTTTGATTTACCGACAACATCAGGTGTTTTTTGCGGAGGAGCAACATGCAAAAAGTCATACTTAAATGTAACAGGCTCGCTAACCTCAACTTCTTTGAAAATTGGATCGCCCATCTCATCTTCAAACTCTTTCTTCTCCATCCACCACTTGTTGAATGTAGCTGTTTTAGCAACAGGATCTATCTCAACTAGGTTATGCTTGTAGTTTGCTATAAAACCTCTCTCTTCAAACTGCTTAACAATAGGAACATTATAATCAGGAATACCAAATAGTGCACCATTATTAGTGTTGAAAGTAAGCTCAACTTTATCACGTACACCTGCTTCTACAAGACGCGCATGTGTTAGATACATAATTTTAAGCGGAGCACCACCACACTTAAAAGGCCCTCTTGGGTTAGAGAAGAGTGCTTGAAGTTTTTCAGGTCCTTTATGCGCTTTTGCTTTGTTTATAAGCTCTTGAATACCTGCCCATGTTGCAACAGCACCATCTTGGAAGTAAAGAGAGTGTACTCCATTTTGGGTAACTACTTTTTTTGTAGCCGCATTATCTTTTCCAGATGATGTAATCTCACCTTCTAAACCTTTAATAGCACCATAGTTAAGGTTAGCACCGGCTGCTATAATTAGTTGATCGTAAGTAACCTCTTGGGCTCCATCAACAACAACTTTATTGTTATCAGGATCTACAGAAGTTACACTCCCTTTAATTAGCTTAACACCGCTTGGAACGAAATCATCTCTTTTGTAGATAATATCATCTATCTCCCAGACACCACTAGCAACCAATGTTTGACCAGGCTGATAAGAGACAGATAAAGGATCAGGCTCAATTACGGTAATATCAGCATTTGAAATAGTATTGTTAAGACGTGCTGCCGTACTCATGCCGGCTAGACCACCACCTAAAATTACTATCTTACCTTTAACATCCGAAGATGCTGATGCTGTTGCAGTACCAATAGTAGCACTTGCTAAAACAGATGCCGCTAATGGTGATACTGTTAAGTATTTTAAAGCCTCACGACGAGACATAATCTCCGGATGCTTATCAACTTCATTTAAAATCTCTTCTAAGATCTCATTCTTTCTCATGATTTTCCTTTTTTGTGATAAAGTTATCAATTTTACATCTTTGCGCCTTAAGGGAGTTTTAAAATATACTATATTTTAACACTTTAGTGCTATTTAATGCGCATATATGCTCATAAGCCAAGAGCAGTTTTTATTTAATAATTATATATTTTATTTATAATAAGCTGAGTTGATACTACAGAGTTGAACTCATTTTTTACAACCCTGTAACTACATGTTAACTTTTTTTCACTAGGCATAAGGAGAGCTTTTTTAAACTGTATTAGTTCTATACTTTTTCTATCATGTGCAGACTGTTTAATTGTTATTTTTGTGTGAGACTTCTCTTTGCCAAAATATTTTATATCTACTATTTGAGCATCTTTTATTAAAAAAAGAGGGCGGGAGTTTGCTTCACCGTATGGCTCAAAACTCTCAAGCAGTTCAAGTAGTTCAAAGTCTATCTCTTGGCTTGGAAGTATGCCTATGATACCATCTAAGGGCAAGAAGTCTGAAGGGTTGAGTTTTGAAGCACTTCTATTGAGGGCATTTTTAAAAGAGTCTATCTTGCTCTCTTGCAGACCAAGACCCGCAGCCATCTTATGTCCACCAAATTTGCTTAAAAAATCACTGTTTTGTTTTATAAGCTCATATATGTCTACATTTCCTATGCTTCTAGCGCTCCCTTTTGCAACTCCATCGTTTATGCTTAGAACAATTGCCGGTTTTTGAAAATGTTCTACTAGTCTTGAAGCGACAATTCCAACAACACCTTCATGCCACCCATCTTTGGCAACAACGATGACGTTATCATCTTTAGCTAGCTTTAATGCTTCGTTTGTTGTTTGAGCCTCAGTCTCGCGCCTCTGTTCGTTAAGTGCATTTAGCTTTTCAAACTGCGAGTAAGCTTCACTAATAGATGTGGCTGTTAGAAATTTTAGTGCAATATCGGCATCTTCGAGTCTTCCTGCAGAGTTTATTCGCGGCGCTATGGCAAAAGCTATATCTTCTGATGTTATGGCACTTTTGTTTAAAAAATCTCTTATTATAATAGAAGAGGGTCTTTGAGAACTCATTAAAACTTTTAGCCCCTCTTTTACGAGAGCTCTGTTTATGTCGGTAAGCGGCATTATGTCGGCAATTATGGCAATAGACAAAATATCTAAAAACCCCTTCATATCAATAGAGAGGTTTAGTTCTCTTTTAATAAGCCCAAGAAGCAGCCAAGCGACTTGCGCTCCGCAAATCTCTTCAAACGGGTAGGTGCATTTTGAGAGTTTTGGGTTTACTATCGCGTAGGCTTCGGGAAGTATAGCTGAGGGAGTGTGGTGGTCTGTTATTATAAGTTCAATGCCTCTGGCCTTGCAAAGCCGGGCAGCCTCTATCGCTGTAATACCGTTATCCACCGTAATGACAATGTCGGCATCTACCCTATTTAATACGTTTGGACTTATACCGTAACCGTCAACAAAACGATTAGGTATTATGCTCTCTAGCGGGTATGGAATCTGTCTGAAAAAATCAACCATAATGGCAGTTGAGCTTACCCCATCAACATCATAGTCTCCGACAAGAACTATCTTTTTTCTCTCTCTTATGGCATCAGCTATTTTTTTAGCGGCCTTTTTGCCGTCATGTAGAAGCTCTGGGTTTGGAATCTCAGAGAGTCTCTTCTCCTGATTGTCAAATCTTTTAGAGAGAATCCCAAAAAGAGCCGATTTGCTCAAAATAGGAATATCGTCAAAAATATGCATATTTAAGTGTATATTACTTCTGTTGTGAAATATTTAAAGTTGCTTCAACAAATGCAAGAATTGAAGGGTTTGGAGTCTGAAGTCTTGAGGTAAACTCAGGATGAAACTGAACACCTAAAAACCATGGATGATCTTTTATCTCTACAGCTTCTATCAGCCCGTTAGATTCGCCTGTGATAATCATGCCGGCATCCTCAAGCTCTTTGCGATAGGTCGGGTTTGCTTCATATCTGTGGCGGTGTCTCTCATTAATCGTTTTTGCTCCGTAGTAAGCTTTGCGAAGGATAGAGCCCTCTTTTGTATCACACGGATACTCTCCAAGTCTCATAGTTCCGCCCATTGGAGATTTATGCGTTCTAAGTTGTGTGTTTCCGCTTTGATCCATAAAGTTATCTATGAGATAAATCATAGGGTATGGAGTATTCTCATCAAACTCTATGGAGTTTGCGTTCTCAAATCCAAGCACATTTCTTGCATACTCAACAAGAGTTAACTGCATACCAAGGCAGATGCCAAGATATGGAATTTCGTTTACACGTGCATACTCGATAGCTTTAATTTTACCCTCGATACCACGATTTCCAAATCCGCCTGCAACTAAAATAGAGTCACAATCCCCCAAAAGAGCCTCAGTGCCTCTGCTTTCAATCTCCTCACTATCAACCCAGTGGATATCTACGCGCGTATCTAGGTGCGCACCCGCATGTATAAGCGACTCTGTGAGAGATTTGTAAGACTCTTTTAGCTCAAGATACTTTCCAACAAATCCTAAAACTATGCGATTTTTAGGTTGAACTATTTTTTTTACAAGAGAGTCCCACTCCTCCATATCTGGATTAAGTTCGCCGAGCTCTAACTCTTTAGAGATAGGTTTTAAGATATTTTGTCTTAAAAATGAGATTGGAACATCATAGATTGAAGCTGCATCAAGTGCTTCTATAACGCTATCGGCAGAGACATCGCAGCTCATAGCCAACTTCTTTTTGAATGTTTTTGGCAGGGCGTTTTCGCTTCTTGCAATTATCATCTGCGGAGTTATACCGATACGGCGGAGCTCTTGTACCGAGTGCTGAGTAGGCTTACTTTTTAATTCACCGGCAGCTTTGATATATGGGATAAGAGTAACATGTATAAAAAACGTACCCTCAACTTCCTCATCATGTTTCATCTGACGAATTGCTTCCATAAAAGGAAGACCTTCGATATCTCCGACTGTTCCGCCAAGTTCAACTATGAGAATCTCATGACCTTCACCCGCCTCTTTTATACGCTTTACAATTTCGCCTACAATATGTGGGATAACCTGAATAGTCTGCCCAAGATAGCCACCCGCTCGTTCACGTTCGATAACAGCAGAGTAGACCTGACCGGTAGTAAAGTTGCTTGATTTGAGGTAGGAAGTATCTAAAAATCTCTCATAGTTTCCTATATCAAGATCTGTCTCAGCTCCATCTTTTGTAACAAAAACCTCGCCATGCTCAAGCGGACTCATAGTTCCAGGGTCAACATTTATATATGGATCTATTTTTAACATACCGACTTTTTTGCCTGCATGTTTTAGTAGCGTACCAATGCTAGCCGCCGTTATTCCTTTTCCAAGAGAACTTAAAACTCCGCCGGTAACAAAAATATATTTAGTCATAAAATAGCTCCAAAATGTTAAACATAGCCGCGATTATAGTATAGAATCTCTTAAATTTAAGTATATGATTTTAAAAAAATATTTAGCTCAAAGTTTTTTTTGTTATAATTACATAACTTCAAAAGGGTACTCTCTAACCCTCTTAATAGACTAAATTGAAAGATTTTTATGGATTCAGCACTCTTATATATCGTCATGGCTTTAGGTGTCTCAACTGTACTAAATCTATTTTTAAAACGCTTTGGTATATCTCAAATAATAGGCTATATTCTTACGGGTACTATAATGGTTTATGCACTTGATTTGAGATATATGGATGATTCGACAACGCTTGAGCATATAGGCGAGTTTGGTATAGTTTTTTTAATGTTTACCATAGGTCTTGAGATATCTTTGACAAAGATGAACAGCATGAGAAAGGAGATATTTTTAAATGGATTCATGCAGGTCGGTTTTACGGCTTTAACGGTTTATCTCATAAGCCACTATATATTCTCTTTAGAGTCAATCTCGGCGCTTATTCTCTCTCTTGCTTTTGCACTATCCTCTACCGCAGTAGTTCTTAGCTACCTAAAGAGTTCAAAAGAGATACACAACCCTTACGGTCAACGCGCAACCGGTATATTGATATTTCAAGATATCGCCGTGATACCGATACTTATACTTTTGGGATTTTTAACCAGCAAGAGCGATCACTCGGTAATTCTTATACTTAGAGATACATTTATAAGTGCCGTTTTTGTTATAGGGTTTATGTTTATTGTCGGCAAGAGAATAATGACTTGGCTTTTACACTTTTCAGCTTCAAGTGAAGTTGACGAGCTCTTTATGGGTTCAGTTCTTTTTATAGTCGTAAGTGCGGCACTTCTGGCTTCTTATATGGGCTTTACATACTCACTTGGAGCGTTTGTTGCGGGGATGATTATAGCGGAGACAAAGTATCACCATAAAGTAGAAGCGGATATTGCTCCTTTTAAAGATATTCTTCTTGGAACATTTTTTATTGTAGTGGGGATGAAGGTAGATATTTTGTTCTTCATTGACAATATCGGATTTATTATCGGTATCTTCTTGCTTGTTTTGATTTTAAAAACTGCTATTACCTACTTTGTTGTTCGCTTAACATCTTCACATGTCCTCTCTCTTAAAACCGCACTTGCTATCTCTCAAGTAGGAGAGTTCTCTTTTGTTATTTTTGCCGTTGCGAGCATGGGAGGCTTGCTAGAGAAAGAGCTTGAATCTCTTTTTGTTCTGATTGTTATATTTTCAATGATAGTAACTCCGTTTTTTATCTCAAAAATAAATATGTTTGTAAGCCATGTAAGCCGTCATCAATATCTGGGGCTTGATACCTCCACCTTTGTCTCTAGAAAAAATCATGTAATTGTTTGCGGTTATAGTATTATAGGTAAATTCGTTGCTAAAAACCTTGACGCTCTTGGTGCTTCTTATGTTATAATCGACAACAATCCAAAACATGTAAACGAGGCACTCTCTGCGGGGAAAGAGGCCTATCTTGGAGATATGTCGAAGCACTCACTCTTAGAAGCACTCAATGCTGATAGCTCTGCAGCAATAATTGTAACACTGGATAATGTCGAGAAAAAAAGAGCAATCTGCGAAGCAGTGTTAAAATATACAAAAGATATCAACCTAATTGTAAAAGTATCAACGCTTGAAGATAAAGAGAATCTGCAGGATTTGGAAATAACATCTATAGTTGATAGTAAAGTTGAGATAGGGCGTCTGCTTGTAGAGAGAATGCTTACATGCAAGATGAGGTACTAATAAGATGAAAAATGTGTATATTACAGACTTGGACCACACCTTTTTACGGACGGATTTAAGTGTAAGTGCATTTACAAAAGAGATATGGAATAGTTTTTCAGCCCAGTCGATAGTTAGCATTGCAACTGCTAGAACATACAAAAAGACCGCACAGTTTCTAAAAAATGTAGATATTAACGCACCCATGATACTCCTTGACGGTGCTTTAGTCGCGACAATAGATAAAAAAATAATAGATACAAAGTTTATAAACAAAGAGGTGGGTGACGCAGTTATACAGGAGGGTGCAAAATTTGGTATATACCCCTTTATACTATCTTTAGCAGATAGCAACCTAAGCGAGACATTCTCCTACTCCACTGTTTTAAATATGCATCAAAAAGAGGTGCTTAAAAATTACAAGAATGATGACCATCATAATCAGCAAAGAGATCTTCGTGCGATGAGAGATAATTTTAAAATCGTATATTTTGGCGAGGAGGAGTTGCTAAGGAGGGTCGCTACTCACATGAGAGAGATTTTTGGAGACTCATTAAAGTATATTTTAGCCCCGGAGGCTTATGTAGGCTGCTACTTTTTAACCCTCCTGCACAAAGATGCAGATAAATCACACGGCATACGAGCTATTAGTGAGGCTATGGACTTTGACCTTGAAAAACTGACTGTGTTTGGAGATAACCTTAACGATATAGGTATGTTTGAGTTAGCAGGAACTTCGGTTGCGGTTGCTAATGCGCAAGAGGGTGTGAAAAAAGCGGCAAAAATTGTTCTTGCTCACACAAATGATGAAGATGGTGTTGCAAACTATCTTGCAGGATTAAAAAATGCCTAAGAGGCTAATTATGACTCCTATGGTAATCATAGGGGTGCTCTTCTTTTTATTTGGCTTTGTTACATGGTTAAACGGCTCGCTCATTCCGTTTTTAAAGGCAATATGTGATCTTAACGAGTTCGAGGCTCTCTTTGTTACTTTTGTCTTTTATATAGCTTATACGGTTATGGCTCTGCCAATGTCTTATGTCATTGAGAAGACCGGCTATAAAAACGGCATGATCTTAGGTCTGGCAATAATGGCGGCAGGGAGTATTCTGTTTATTCCGGCTGCACATAGTGCTAGTTTTTTACTCTTTTTAGCAGCTCTTTTTATACTTGGGTCCGGTCTTACTATTTTACAGACTGCCTCAAACCCATATATAGTCTGCTTAGGACCTATAGAGAGTGCGGCTATGCGAATAAGCATTATGGGGCTTTTAAATAAAGGGGCGGGGGTTGTTGCTCCTATTCTCTTTACCGCTCTTATACTCTCAGACATAGGCTCTCTTGATGCTCTCTCGGCTGAGACAAAGGAGGAGCTCGCTTCAAAACTTATACTCCCATATATAGTTATGGCGCTTATACTAATATCTTTAATGGCTCTTGTTAAATTCTCTAAGCTTCCTGAGCTTGAGTTTGAGAAAGATGAAGTGAGGGAAAAAAAGAGTATCTTTGCTTCTCCACGGGTTGTTTTAGGAGCAATTGCGCTATTTTTTTATGTCGGTATAGAGGTAATAGCAGGCGATACCATCGGTCTTTACGGAGGGCATTTGGGTATGGCAAATGTTACTTCGCTTACCTCTTATGTAATGTCTTTTATGGTGCTTGGTTACGCACTGGGAGTCGCGCTTATACCAAAATATCTCTCACAAGAGCAGGCACTTCTCCTATCAGCACTCTTAGGAATACTATTTTTATTCGGTGTAGTGGCTTCATCTCAAAGTCATGGTATCTCTGAACTCTTATGGGGGTGGAGCGGTATTAGGACTCTTCCAAACACCGTGACCTTTGTAGCACTTTTAGGATTTGCAAACGCCCTTGTCTGGCCAAGCATCTGGCCTCTTGCACTAGAGGGTTTGGGAAAACAGACGGCACAAGGAAGCGCTCTTTTAATTATGGCAATTGCAGGGGGAGCAATACTTCCTCTTATATTCGGCAAGATATCTTATGTAAGCGGAGATATGCAGTCAACTTATCTTATGGGTGTAATCTGCTACCTTTTTATACTCTTATACGCTTTAAAGTGGCATAAAATAAAATCTTGGAAAGAGTTTTAATAACTTATAAAAAATTAAAGAGTACATTTTATTGTTTATAAAGATTTAAGTGAAAAAGAATAAAGTATAGTTGTTAAAATAACATTTGCAAATAAAATGTAATTTTAACAAATTCCTACAAGGAGCTTGTAATGAAAGTTTCACCAAGAAGAGATTTCTTTAGATATATGGCTATATTCGGACTTGCAACGTGGGGCGTTACACCACTGTTGGCAAAAGGAACAAAAGAGAAGACAATGTATCAAGATAGCCCAAAAGATGGTAAAACATGTGTAGAGTGCCTCCACTTTTTGCCAGAGACGAACGAGTGTAAAATAGTAGAGGGCTCTATCAGTCCGGAGGGCTGGTGTATACTATACTTTAAAGACCCAAGACTAAAGTAAGCAAAACAGAATCATTACATAGAGAATTTAGAACATTAAATTCACTTTGAGCTTAAGTAAGGTTTCATAGCGGCAGTCGTATGCTTTATAACATTTTGAACCGAAGAGGGATTTAACTCCTCTCCTATTGTGTGTAAAAATGAACTATAAAACTGCCAAGATATAGATATAGAGTCTACAAGAAAATCTATATCTTCTTCGCTATCAATTTTAAGCTCTTTATTTAGTATTAGGTTATTCATAACTTGTCTTATTCGCCTACGGTGTGCTATGTTGTCTTTTATGTAAAGATCTTCTAGTAGAGAGTCTCGTGCAAAAAGCGATAGTAGCTCCTTAAAGAAAAAACGGTATCTCCACTGTATCTGTACAAGCACCTTCTCATGCTCATGTAAAGCAGCAATGGTTTTTGGAAGTTCATCTATGGGAAGTGTCGCCTCTTTGCGCATTTTTATATATAGCAAACGAACTATCTCTTCACGATTTTTGTAATGATAGTGTAGATTACCGGGGCTTATCCCCATCGCTTTTGCTATATGATTTGTAGTAGAGGATTGAGTGCCCGCTTCATTAAAAAGTTCACAGGCTGCTTCTAAAATAGCTTCTTTTCTTGACATATTTGCTCCTTATATTTAAATTATAGTGTAATTACTCTACTAGGTCAATAAGATTCATATTTTTCAAACAGCCTTAAATAGCCTTTTAAATCACTACTTTAGAGATATCTAGCAATAAATTAGAGTAATTGCTCTTGACATTCTATTTTTATTAGCATATACTTTTAGAGTAATTACACTATTTTTTTAAAAGTGTAAATAAAAGAAGGAGATAAAAATGAAGTTACTTCAAAGTTTAACGCTTAGCGTGGTAGTAGGTTTAGGTTCTTTGCATGGGGCAAACTATAATGTTGATGTTAGTCATTCAGATATAGGCTTTAGTGTAAAGCATATGATGATTAGTAGTGTTAAAGGAAATTTTGAGAAGTTTAGCGGTACTTTTGAGATTGACGAAAAAACAAAGCAGTTCTCTGCGATAAACGGTACAGTAGAAGTTGCAAGCATAAACACTAAAGATGCCAAAAGAGATGCTCACCTTATAGATCCAGATTTTTTTGATGTGGAAAAATATCCAAAAATGAGCTTAAAACTTCTCAAACACAGTGGAGATAAGGCAACTTTTGAGCTTACTATAAAAGATGTTACAAAAGTAGTAACTCTTGATATTGATGATATTAGCGACACAATAAAAGATCCATGGGGAAATACGAGAATGGCGTTTGAGCTTGAGGGAGAGATAAACCGTAAAGATTTTAACATGAACTTTAACGAACTACTAGAGACCGGCGGTCTAATGGTTGGGGACAAAGTAAAGTTTGAAATCGTTATAGAGGGAATTCAAGCTAAGTAAATATAAGAGGGCACTGTTTATTTTAGTCCCAAATGAGCGTCATAGGCTAAACGTATTACGCCTATGGCGTAATTTGAGGAGTTGTTATAGCGCATAATCTTTTTTGCATACGCTCTTAGATATTGAAGCTCATCTTTGTTGCATGTAAAGCAGTCGTAGGTTTTATTAGACTTTTTACTCTTCTGATAAACTAACGAAGCATTATCATTTTCAAACTCATAGTCGTACCATTTTGACTCGATATCTACAATATCAGGCATTTTACTCCACTCTATCATCTCTGTAAAGTCAGCTTTTTTATGTAAAAATTTACCGGCAGAGACAATAGCATCTTCCATCTTTGTCAAATCAGCAATCTCTGTTTTGTAACCTTGGGCATAAACAAAACTGTTTGGCATAAATTGTGGAATTCCTACCGCTCCGGCGTAAGAGCTTGGCAGATTACACTCCTCAGGCGTTACCCCTTTTTTGTAGCAGTGGGTAATTATGGAAGCCATATTTGTTTTCCCCATGTTTAATAGCCACTTCTCTCTAGGCGAGTTTGGTTTTGTCCTAACTACTAAAGTGTTAAAAACAATAAACGCATCATGAGTTGGTTTTATCTTTCCGAGTTTTGTCTCTTTGATTAAGATAGCGGCAATTATCTCGCGGTTCACGCCAAATTTCTGCTCTGTATAATCATAAACTTCAGCATACTTTTTTAAATGCTCTACCATCTCCGGCACATATTTAACAAGGGTGTTATTTGCTTTTTTCTCATTTTTTTTATGAGTTTTAATATACTTTGGCTGTAGATATTTATAGCTTACTTCATCAAACTTCTGTGTTTTAAAGTATGAGAGCAAAAACTTGTTTGCATATTTATATGATACGCCATCTTTTACGACTTTGTTACATATGTCCGTATAATCTCTGTTTTGAAAGGTACAGTTGTCATATTTTGCAAAAAGCAGGGTAGAAAACAGAAGTGTAAAAATTATTTTAGACATCGAGAACTCTTTTTAGATTTTATTGGCTTTTAGTATAGCATTTTAACTAAAATATAATTTTAAGCAGCAGAAATATTTGTTATAATTTCAAAAAATATTATAATCAAACAGGGAGTATAAATGGAAGTGGATAAGGCGTGTGATAACAAAATATGTATGAAGAGCGATGAGTGCGCTCGTTACCAATCGTTTGTAGATGGAAACAGAGACTACAAAACTTTTAACGGTACTGAGACAAAAGGGTGCGGTCAGTTTATACAGAAGTAGAGTTTACCTCATTTAATCTTTGCGGCGTGCCTATGTCATGCCATCTACCATCATAGAACAAACCACTTACTTTGCCGTTGTTTGCAGCTTCTCTAAGTAGAGGCGCAAGAGGTGCTTTTTTGTTTTTTGTTTCCTCAAATAGTTTGGCAGAGTAGTATCCAATTCCGGAAAATGTATATCTTCCTTTTGTGTCGTTACTAACTCTGTTTTTACGAAGTGCAAAATCTCCGCTTTGGTTATGTTTTGGATTTGGAACTAAAATCAGATGAGCCAAGTCACCCCTTAAGTCAAAGTTTGTTTCAAACTCATAGTCGCACCATATATCGCCGTTTACTACTAGGAAAGTTTCGTTCTGGATAAGAGGGAGAGCATTGGCAATGCCGCCAGCGCTCTCAAGAGCTCCGGTTTGTCTCTCATCAGAGTAAATCAGATTAACCCCCCACTGTGAACCATCACCCAAACTCTTCTCTATCATGTCACCGAGATACTCTATGTTTATAATTATCTCGCTAAATCCAAGATATGCCAGTCTCTCTATATGCCAAACAATAAGGCTCTTGCCATGAACTTTTAGAAGCGGTTTTGGAATTTTATCCGTAAGAGGACGCATTCTCTCCCCGCGTCCTGCTGCTAAAATCATCGCTTTCATTTTATACTGCTTAGAAATTTTGCAAATTTGTGTGTTTCGTTATATCTACTTGCCGTATCAATAACGTATTTTAGAGTAAGTGGTATATCTTTTAAGTAGCCATTTTTTTTATCACGAATATAAAGACGTGAGAATACACCAAGTATTTTTATATGTCTTTGAAGCCCCATAAAATCAAACCATTTTATAAATGTATCATTATCTACTTTCAATCCTTTTTTATCACGAAACTCTAGAGCCAACTCTTTTATGCTTCTTCTGTCATAGGCGACGTAACAATCTTTTAGTAGCGATACCAAATCATATGTTATTGCACCGCTCATGGCATCTTGATAATCAATAAGAGCGATTTTTTTCTCCTCTTTTAGCATAATGTTTCTTGAGTGAAAATCACGATGAACAAATGTGTCTTGAGGCTGCTCTAAAACAGTATCCGAGATGGCTTCAAGGGTGCTGGCAATAAGCTCCTTTTGTTTTTGTTCAAGCTCTATTTGGAGGTACTTCTCTAGATACCACTCCTGCATTAGATTCATCTCAAGATGTAAAAAATCTTTGTCGTAAAGGGGAAGATTGCTCGTATCGGCTTTTTGCATCTTTAATATAGTATTTATAGCTTTTGTGTAGTACGCTTTAAAGTTGTTTTGGTTTAATATATCTAGGTAGTGAGAAGTCCCAAAATCCTCTAGTATCAAATAACCATCATCTATATTTTGTTCAAAAATTTCAGGTACGCTTACATCCACATTTTGAAGCTTTGAAGTAACATTTATAAATAAGACAAGCGACTCCTTCTCAAGGGAAGAGTCCATTAAAAGAGCTGTTTTATTGCCATCTCTTAATCTGAAATACTTTCTAAAACTAGCATCTGCCAACTCGGATTCGACAATATAATTTTTAAAAGCCGTTGTCTCTAGCCATCTCTTAGTTTTACTCATAAATAGCACCCAATATAGAATCTTTTGACGCTCCGGTAACGGAAGATAGTTTAACACATTTTTTGTTCACTCTCTCATGTGCTAGCCATGCAAAAGCCATAGCCTCCATAAACTCACTGCTTGCTCCGTACTTATCACTTGATGAAACCTCTATATCTTTTAGTTCTTCTTGGAGTCTATGCATAAGATAGCCGTTTTTAACGCCGCCGCCACAGACTATAAGCAGAGATATCTCGTTTTTCTTGATCTCTTTTACAATGCTTGAGACAGTTAGTTCTAAAAGTGTTGCCTGTACATCTCTTTTTTTTATATAGCTATTGGCACCTTTTTTTTGTATAAAAACCTCAAGCTCTCTCTTAATCCATGCTCCATTAAAAAGCTCACGTCCCGTACTCTTTGGAGCTTTTTTTGAGAAGTATGGTTCACTAAGCATCTGCTTTAGTAGTTCTTTATTTGGAGTTCCTGATTTTGCCCATTTTCCATCCTCATCAAAGGTTGTGCTATTGTGAAGCCAAACCCAGTAATCCATAAGAACATTTCCGCATCCGGTATCATACCCTATGGGTTTCTCTCCCAAAATAGTTAAATTTGCCATTCCACCTATATTTAAAACAGCAACGTTAGCCTTTAATCTTGAGAAAAGATATTGATGAAAAGCAGGTGTAAAAGGAGCGCCCTGACCGCCAAGTGCTATATCTTTTCGCCTAAAATCACTAACAACACTAACACCGGTTTGTGCTGTTATAACATTGGGATTGCCAAGCTGCATGGAGAAAGGATAGTTGCTATTAGGATTATGCCAGAGTGTTTGCCCATGCAGACCGATAGCCGTTATCTGCTTTTTATCTATCTTTTTCTCAGATATAAACCGCTCTAGGGCATCAGCGTACATTTTACCCAAGCGAGTATCGAGTTCGCCAAGTTTACTAAGAGTTGTCGAAGTATTTATGGCTTTTAGAACCTCTTTTTTTATCTCTTTATCAAATGGATATGCACCCGAGTGTAGAAGCTCAAAACTCTCTTGTTTGATTTGGCAGTAGGCAATATCAATGCCATCAAGACTTGTTCCGGACATTACACCGATATAAAATTCACTCACTCTTTTCTCCTCCGAGTTGAACGATTATAAATGCAACGGCAGTGCCGATAACTATCTGCCAAGAAAAACCAAGATCTACTCCAAAACTGTAGGGCTGTAGTGCCAAAACTGTTAAAAATCCGCCTATGAGACCCCAAAAAACACTCCTTTGGTTCCCACGTGATGTAAATATTGCCGAGAAGTATACACCCAAAAGACCGGTATATGCAAATGCCATAACACCAAGTGCAAAACTGATAAGGGAGAGGTCGCTGTATCGTTGCCAAAAATAGCTAATCATAGCCATTAGAGATAAAACAACCGCAAAAAATAGCACCGCAGCTCTTGATGCTTTTACAAAATGATACTCATCAACTTGGCTACGCTTTAGCTTCCATGGTCTATATAAATCTTCAACTGCGACCGATGCCATAGCGCCAAGTACCGAGTTTGCACTCGAGAGTGCTGCAGCAATAGCTCCAACGGTAACCAAGCCTCTTAAGCCTTCGGGCATCTCATTTAAAATATAGTACATAAAAATCGTGATTTTTTCACCATCAAAACTCTGCTCGATACTGCTTTGCATATAAAAAAGATACAAAAGTGCTCCGATTGTCAAAAAGAGAAGCACAACGGGGATGGTAAGAAGAATTGAGATTATAAGTGATTTGGCAGCCTCATTTTTGTTTTTACATGCTAGAACTCTTTGCGTCATATCCTGATCAAGTCCAAAAGCTGCAATATTTAAAAGAAGCCAGCCGCTAAGAAGAGCAATAAGACTGAATTTACCATCAATTGATGTATCTATAAAGGTTAGTTTGTTTTGTTCGCTAAGAGTCTTTAGAATCTCAATATTATCTAAAGAGTAGTAGAGATATATAAGCACGGCAATACCTGCTCCAATATAAGTTACGGCTTGAATAACATCGCTTAAGATAATGGAGCGTACACCGCCAAAATATGTGTATGCAAGAGCGCCTATCATTAAAATCAAAATAGATAGCGCTACATGAACAAATGTTATATCGCTAAAGAGTATCATAGATATAGCCAGTGCGCCGATATAAAGCCTTGCTCCGCTTGCTAGGATTCGCCCAATAAGGAACATAACTCCTGCTTGTTTTTTTGCACTCTCTCCATATCTTGCTTCTAGTAGTTCATAAACGGTAACCGCACTCATCTCATAATATTTGGGGATTAAAACGTATGCCACAAAAAGTATAGCTAAAAGTGCAGATAGATAAAATCCTATAAAAGTAAAATCATACAGGTAGGAGTATTCAGGGGCGCCTAAAAAGGTAGCGGCAGATTGTGAAGTGGCCAAAACAGATATGGCAACGGCAAACATTGGCATTTTGTTTTGTGATAAAAAGTAGTCTCGTGAAGAGTTTATTTTTGTACGACTTAAAATAGTAGATGTAGCCGCAAGCAGGATAAAGTAGGAGACAAACACAAGCCAGTCTAGAGTTGAGAAGGCGCTTTGCATTATTCTATTTTTGTATTAGTGAACAACTGTTCTACTCTTTCGTTTGATTCTAAAATCCTACTAAGCGGGATTGCTCCGTTTTTTATCTGAATTAGAATCGTCTCTACAAGCTCATCTATATCTTGATATGAGAGTTGATTGCCAAAGAGCAGCATATCAACTCCTGCGTTTATGCTTAATGTTACAATCTGCTCAAGAGTATAATGCTTGGCAATTGCCCCCATCTGCAAATCATCGCTTACCACTACGCCATTAAAGCCCAACTTCTCTCGCAATAACTCTGTGTTTATTTTGTATGAGAGTGTTGCAGGGTATAGCTCATCAAGATTTTCATTGAAGACATGCGCTGTCATTATCATGTGAGCGTCGCCCGATTTTATAAGCTCTTTGTATGGCTCTAGTTCAACTTCGCTCCATGTTTTGCTAATATCAACAAATCCGTTATGCGAATCTCCAAGTGATGAGCCATGACCGGGGAAGTGCTTTATAACACCGATAATATTCTCTTTTTGTAGTGAATCAAGAGCTATCTTGGCATACTTTATAACCTCTTTTGGCTCGCTGGAGTATGAGCGTTTTAACCCGACAATAACTCTATTTTTAGGATTTATTGCCAAATCCACTACCGGAGCAAAGTTGCAGTTTATGCCACCGTCTTTTAATGTTTTTGCTAAAGCGTTATATATATGTCTGGCCATATACTCATCCATCTCCGCTACGACATGGGCTGATGGCGTTGTCTCAAATCCATAAGCGGGCTTTAGTCTTGCAACTTTTCCGCCCTCCTGATCAACTGAGATAAGAAGCGGTTTTTTTGAAAATGATTTTAGTGATGAGGTAAGAGTTTCTAGTTGTTTAGGGGAGCTGATATTTTTTGTTTTGTCTCTATTGCTGTAGTGGCGGTCAAATAGAATTACACCGCCTAGATGATAATTTTGCATATGTTTTACAATTTTACTATCTTTTGTTACGCTCTCATCATCAAAACCGACGATAAGCATTCTGCCTATCATCTTTTTAAGCAGCTCATCTTGAGGCATCTCAGAAGCATATGCATTTTGAAAAAAGAGCATCAATGTAAAAAAAAGAGTGGCTAGTTTCAAAAACAACACCTTCTTAAGTAAGCTCTTTTTGGATTTTAGTTTCCTCTTGAGCCGGGTTTTATAGCTTCGCTTCCCTCTTTGCACATCGGGCATTCATCTGGAGAGTACATCTCAAATGTAAAATCCTCTAGCGCAAAAAATGGAATATCTTGTGGAAGTTTGCAGTTTGGCTTTGTGGTTACATTACTGTTTTGTCGTTTGCAAAAGCCGCGGTTGGCAAGTGCTGCAACACCGACTATCTTTCCGCCAAGAGACTCAACAACCGCGGCTGCTTCCATGGCAGAACCGCCCGTTGTTATAATATCTTCGCACATTAAAACTCTTTCGCCTTTGCTAACTTCAAAACCGCGGCGTATACTCATCTCTCCATCAACTCTCTCGGCAAAGATATAGCGAACATCAAGTGCCTGAGCCAAAGCAAAACCTGCAATAAGCCCGCCAATGGCAGGAGCACAAACCGTATCAATCTTTAAACCGCTGTTTTTAATCTGAGCAGCTAGTTCATAGGCTAAGAGTTTTGCAGTTTTTGGATCTTCTAAGACTTTTGCAGATTGTAGATAAAATTGTGAATGATTACCGCTGCTTAGTCTGAAATGCCCATCTAAAAGAGCATCTGAATCCATATATATTTTTTTAATATCCATATTAGGTTATACCTTTAGTATCTCTGCTTCTTTTGCTTTTAGTATAGTGTCGATTTCAGCAGTAAATTTATCTGTTAGTTTTTGTATATTATCTTGAGCGGATTTTGATTCATCAATAGTTATCTCTTTGTCTTTCTCAAGCTTTTTGATTTTGTCGTTTGCATGTTTTCTATCATTTCTTATAGCAACTTTTGCAGTCTCGCCCATGCTCTTCATCTGTTTTACAGACTCCTGTCTTTGCTCAACAGTCATAGCCGGAAAAAAGAGTTTGATTTGGTCACCGTCATTGTTAGGATTCGCCCCAACGTTTGCTTTTGATATAGCACTCTCAATATCTGAGAGAAGGTTTTTTTCCCATGGGTTTACAACTATTGTTGTTGCATCTACTGCTAACACAGAACCCACCTGATCAAGCGAAGTCATAGTTCCATAGTAATCAATTTTTACATTATCCAAAACAGAAGTAGTTACCTTGCCCGTTCTAAGGGTCTTAAAATCTTTTAGCATGTGATTTATGCCTGCTTGCATCTCTAGTTCACATTTGCTGAATATTTCATTTAACATCTAGTTTCCTTATATATCAAAAATAGTGCCGTTATTGTAGCGAGAAATGTTTAAAAAAAAGATTTTAAAAAGCTATAGCTGCAAAAAAATGCAACTATTCTGCAGGGGTAGTTTCACTCTGTGGCTCTACTGTTTTTGCAGTAGAAGGCGCTCTGACATCTGTAGATTCAATCAAATTATCTACTACGGATTCTGATGAAGCTACTGAGTACATGTAACCTAAAGTAATTGTATTTACAACAAATAAAAAGCCTATTGCAAAAGTTGTTTTTGCTAAAAAACTGCTAGGACCTTTTGCACCAAAAACAGAATCATTAGAGCCGCTGTATGCTCCAAGACCGATGCTTGAACTTTTTTGTAGAAGTACTGCTATTATAAGCACTATAACTAAAATTATTTGAACAATAAGTAGAAAACTAGTTGTCATTATATATATCCTGAGTTTTAAAAGTGGCGAATTATACCCAAAAAAACTAATTGTTGCAAAAT
>NZ_JALOAA010000065.1 GCF_023229025.1 Sulfurimonas sp. | reverse complement strand
GAGCTTTTAAATCTATCTTATGACTCAAATTTATATGCGCAACATACAATCTTTACCGGAGAAGACGACTCCGCTAATCCATCTATATATGAGTACGACAACGGAATCTTTGCAAGAAACTATCATGTTTTCTCTGCATCAACACAGTTGACAAAGGCGTATGAGGAGAGTACTCATGTAATAGATTTAGGCGCAACGTATCAAAAAGAAGGCTCAAAAACGGAGCAAGGGTATTATGAGGATTATAAAGAGTATACTGATTATTGTAAGCTGCCTGCAAATAAGTTAGACCCTGTATGTGAATTTTATAATATCTCTGAGATAGAGGAGAATTTGCAGTTATATTTCTCACACTATCTTTACGACTCCGAAGGTAAGCAGATCTTTTATCATAGACTCTCACAGAACTATTCATATGAAGATGTGGGTGGAGGAGCAGGCGAACTTGAAAACGAGCTTGATTACCAGATAGCTGAGAATATTAACTTTTATAACAATATGTTTTATAATTATGACGAGAGCGCTTTTTCCAAAAATTTTAATAAAATATCATACAATAATCAGAGTTTTAATATTGGATTATCACACATGTACAAAGATAGTTTCTTGCCCCAGACCTCTACTTATACGCCGATTACTAATTATATGACTTCAAGTGTAAGTTATAAATATAACAAGCACTACTCTTACCATTTTAGACTTGATTATGACCTTGAGAGAAGTGATAAAAAGAGTTTTGAAGTTGGATTTTTATATCAAAAAAGATGCTGGGACTTTGGACTTACATATCTTGAAAACAATAGACCAATTCTTAACCAAGATGGGCTCTCAGACTCTGTGTATGACAGATTTATATATCTGACAATTAGGCTTAAGCCTATTATGAAAAATGAGGGCAGATTATCTGGTTTTGTATATAGACTGCCTGATAAATCAGAGGCAAACTAAGTAATGATAAAATATAAAAATATACTCAAAAATAGAGCAGATGCGGCAAAAAGACTTCAGGAAGTTGTACCTATGCAAAAACTAAAAGATGAGAACTGGAAGCTAGTAGCGGTATCTAGAGGTGGCTTGGAGCTAGCCCATCAACTTAGAGGTAAGTATAAAAATAGTATTGATTTTCTTTTTTCAGAAGCAATATTGGCGCCAAATAACAGTGAGTGTGAGATAGCTAGAGTCTGCGAGGGAGAGGAGATTGTTATAAACGAGAATCTTGTAGATGCTTTTGAAATAAAATATGACTATATTTATGGTGAAGCGCGTAGGAAAAATGAAGAGAAGATTCTTAGTTATATATATCAATATAGAAAGGGAAGACCTTTTGCATCAATGAATAGTCAAGTAGTTTTATTGGTTGATGAAGGAAGTGAGACGGGACTAAAGTTTGTAACTGCACTTAAGATGATTTTGGCCATGAGACCAAAGGCGGTATATATTGCAGTTCCTATTATACCGAGTGATGTTTTAGAGTCCTTAGAGCCATTTACGGATAATATATTTTTTCTCTACAATATAGATGATTATGTTGAAACATCTCTCTATTATGAAGAGTTGCAAAAGGTAGATGAAGATACGATAGAGAAAATATTAGGAGAAAAAAGTGAAGTATGATATAAAAGTAGAGCTAGAAAATAGAAGCGAAGAGTATTCGTTTAGTGAAGTTGCAAAACAGGCTAATGGAGCTGCTTGGGTAAAGAGCGGCGATACCGTTATTTTAGCAACAGTTGTAATAGATGAGACAGAGATAGTAAAAGATGATTTTCTTCCATTAACAGTACAGTATATTGAAAAAACATATGCTGCAGGTAAGATTCCCGGCGGATTTTTTAAGCGTGAGACAAAGCCGAGTGATTTTGAAACTTTGACTTCTCGCATAGTTGACCGCTCTCTTCGTCCACTTTTTCCTAAAGGCTTCGGGCACCCTACACAGATAACAATTATGACATTTAGTGTTGATTCTGAGGCTGATTTACAGGTATTGGCTTTAAATGCAGCTTCCGCAGCTCTATATGTAAGCGATATAGACATCAATAAGTCTGTCTCTGCAGTAAGGGCATCCATGGTCGATGGGGAGTTGGTTTTAAATCCTACTTTATCAGAGTTAAACAACTCCACTTTGGATCTATACCTATCTGGAACAAAAGATGAGCTTTTAATGATTGAGATGAGAAGTATCGGCTCAGAGAAGATAGATAATGCCCTTGTTGTTGATCCACTGTTAGATCCTACAATGAGTGCACCTTTTATTACTACACATGCCTCAAATGCACTGCCCGAAGATGAGCTTATAAAAATTTTACAAAAGACGCAAGAGCTTCTTTTTGAGAGTAATATCAAGTATGAAGATGCATTTAAAGAGTTTAAAAAAGAGACAAAAGAGATAGGGTATAAATCTCATGTGATAAATGAAGATATGGTCGGTTATGTAAGAGAAAAACATCTATCAGATATAAAAGATGCTATGAATCAGATGGCAAAATCAGAGCGTTCAACTGCTCTAAGAGCACTTAGAAAAAAAATTATGCTTACACAAGAAAAATGGGATGAAGTAGAACTTAAAGATGCAATAGAAAAAGTCAAAAAAGAGCAGGTAAGAGCACAGATTTTAAATGATAAAATCCGTGCTGACGGTAGAGCTTTAAATGAGATAAGACCAATATCTATAAGCACAAACGTTCTTCCTCGCGCACATGCATCATGTCTGTTTACCCGTGGAGAGACTCAAGCGTTGGTTGTTCTTACAATGGGTGGATCAAAAGATGCACAGATGTTTGAAACCCTTACCGACGATGGTGTGCAAAACGAGAACTTTATGGTTCACTATAATTTTCCCGGTTTTAGCGTCGGGGAAGCTTCTCCGGTTATGGGGACAAAAAGAAGAGAGCTAGGACATGGTAATTTAGCTAAAAGAGCACTAGAGCCAATCGTCAATCTTGATGGGCAGACAGTTCGCCTTGTTTCAGAGATACTAGAATCAAACGGCTCCTCTTCTATGGCAACTGTTTGTGGTGGTTATATGGCCTTAAGAGCAGCTGATATTGACACTTCAGAGACTGTAGCAGGGATTGCTATGGGTATGGTAAGCGAAGGAAATAACTACGCAATTTTATCAGATATTATGGGCTTAGAAGATCATGACGGCGATATGGATTTTAAGGTAACCGGCTCTAAAGATGGCATAACTGCTATGCAGATGGATATAAAATTAGGCGGGATTAGTTTAAATGTTTTAAAAGAGGCGCTTTATCAGGCAAAAGAGGGAAGAGCACATATTATAGATATTATGCAAGAAGCTGAGAAAAAAATTGAATTTAATGATGGTGTTTTGCCAAGTACAGACTTTTTTCATATTAACCCAAGTTTTATAGGCGAGATTATCGGTCAGGCAGGTAAAACAATTCGTGAGATAATTGATAAGTTTGAAGTAGCAATCGACATAGACAAAAAAGATGGAAAAGTTAAAGTAACAGGCAAGAGTAAAAGTGGAGTACAAGCTGCCAAAGAGCATATTGAAGGTATTGTTAATGCTCCAAAGAGTCCAAAAATAGAGTATAAAGTTGGCGATAAATATAAGGGAGTCGTTAAGAAAATAGTCGATTTTGGTGCATTTGTAGAGCTTCCGGATGGTACGGACGGGCTTATTCATATCTCTAAAATATCAGACCAAAGAGTAGATAAGGTTAGTGATGTGTTGAGTGAAGGCGAGGAGATAGATGTTGAGATATTAGAGTTTAAAGGTAACAAGATATCTTTAGGCAGAGCATAAGAGAATATTTAGCATTTTTTTAGTATAATCCGCCCATCAATTTCTAGTAGGGAAATCTAGGCATTTATGTTTAGGTTGCGCCATTTTGATGTCGTTACGCTATCCGAAAGAATTTGTAATAATTTTAATGGAGAAACTTATGAAAAAAGTTCTATTTTTAATGGTAGCTCTTGCTACTGCAGCATTTGCTAATGATGGCGATGTTGCTAACCAAACTCTAAAAGCATACTCAATGATCGCTGCCGGTCTTGGTCTTGGTCTTGCTGCTCTTGGTGGAGCTATCGGTATGGGTCATACTGCAGCTGCTACAATCGCAGGTACAGCACGTAACCCAGGTTTAGGGGCTAAACTAATGACAACTATGTTTATCGCTCTTGCGATGATTGAAGCGCAGGTTATCTACGCACTTGTAATTGCTCTAATCGCACTTTACGCAAACCCTTACTTAGGTTAATAAATCGAAGTAACCCCTCTGTTGACCTTCGGGTCAACATTTTAAATCTTTCTTTTTATGCGATCGTGGTGGAACGGTAGACACGCTACCTTGAGGGGGTAGTGCCTTACGGGTGTGAGAGTTCAAATCTCTCCGATCGCACCATAATTTAAAAATCTATCTTGAAAATAAAAATCCAAAGCTTATTCTGCTTTGATGATGATTGTAATCTACTAAGCTTGCCCCATATCCGTTAAACAGCTTGATATACCAGAAGTTATTTTTTGACCTACCAATTGGGTACGACCACTCAGCTTTAAGAGAGCCGTTGTTATTACCGTTAAATTTAAGATTGTTTCGCCATGTTAAGTCAAACTGATGTTTTTTAAGAAAGTAGTTTATCTTTAGATGTCCATGCCCAAGATAGGAAGTGATATCTTTATTGTTATCTCCGGCATCAACAGCTGAGGCTCTAATTGTTGTTATCAAGTTTTTGTGTTGAAAAACAAAATCTACAAAAAGTTGATTCCACTCTCTTGATAAGGGATCTCCCATTCCATTTGATTCATGCCAAAACCCAATTTTAAGAGCTTTTGGTATATATTTAGAGTCTATTTTATCTTGAAGAGGTAGTGTTAGCCATATCTCGGGTCTATAATTTGTCTCACGAAAAGGAGCTGAATCAGAGTAAAATTGCCACCATACTTCTTGCGTATATCCAAATGAAATTATCTCGTTTAGATTAAAGAAGTTGTAGCTTATAATCTTCTTTAGGCTTATCTGAAATTCCACTTCAGTATTATTGTTAAACTCACCGTATCCTGGGTATTGCAGAGGGTCTCTTTGCTCAAAATCTTCTGTTGTGTAGGAGAAAGGGACTAAAAAAGTTTTTTCATGAGGAAGCATGCCAAAGTTGCTAAATATTTGACTCATCATACTCTCTCGTTCATCCAAATCTTTTGGTGCATCAAGATACTCAAATAAAAATTGTTTCATAGCTCTATCGCTACTTGATTCAGTTGAGCTATCTATACTTTCTTGAGCCTGTAATTGGGAGCTAAAACAAAAGAGTAGAGATAGTGAAAATAGTATAGTTTTTATATTGGTATATTTAAAGTATTTCATTATTCTATAATCTAAAGATAATCTTTGCTTTTTAAAACTAAGCGCAAAAAATTATAAACATCAATTGGGTTAATCTGTTTATGTATATACATTATAGCCTCCTATAATATTATTTTTGGTAGCATATCATATATTATGTTTGATTTACTTGGAGAGTATTTATGAAAATTGCCAAAAATACAACAGAGCTAATAGGTAATACCCCGTTAGTTAGATTAAATAAAGCTTCAGCGCTTACCGGAGCTAATATAATTGCAAAGTGTGAGTTTATGAATCCAACAAGTTCTGTAAAAGATAGAATCGGTTTTAATATGATTAGACGTGCTATGGAGGCAGGTAAAATAATAGAGGGAACAACAGTTATCGAGCCAACTAGTGGCAATACAGGAATTGCACTTGCTTCAAATTGCGCTGCACTTGGCTTAAAACTGATTTTAACTATGCCGGAATCTATGAGCTTAGAGAGAAGAAAGCTTTTAAAAGCACTAGGAGCAGAACTTGTATTAACTCCAGCTGCTTTAGGGATGAGCGGTGCAATACAAAAGGCCAATGAGCTACAAGAGGAGATTTCAAACTCAATAGTTCTACAACAGTTCAATAACCCTTCAAATCCAGAGATTCATGAGCTAACAACAGCAAAAGAGATACTTCAAGATAGTGATAAAAAACTTGATGCGTTTGTAGCAGCGGTAGGAACCGGAGGGACACTGAGCGGAACATCAAAGGTATTAAAAGCAAAGATACCAAATATTGCAATCTTTGCAGTTGAGCCTGAGAGTTCTGCCGTTTTATCAGGAGGGTGCGCAGGTCCACATGTTATACAAGGAATAGGCGCAGGATTTATACCTGAGATATTAGACACATCAATATACGATGAAGTTGTAAAAGTAAGCAATGAGGATGCAATAAATACAGCAAAAATGTTAGCAAGCCAAGAGGGTCTGCTAGTCGGTATATCTGCAGGAGCAAATGTATTTGCAACAATGCAGATTGCTTCAAGGGCAGAGTTTAAGGGCAAAACACTTTTAACAATTCTTTGTGATACCGGCGAGAGGTACTTAAGCACAGAACTTTTTGATGAGTAG
>NZ_JALOAA010000019.1 GCF_023229025.1 Sulfurimonas sp. | reverse complement strand
GTTCGAGTCCTTTCACCCCGACCACTTTTATATTTAAAAAATTATGGTGAGATTAGCTCAGCTGGTTAGAGCACTGGTTTGTGGTGCCGGGGGTCGCGGGTTCGAATCCCGTATCTCACCCCATAAATTAGATATAAAAAACTTAATAATAATAAATTTTGTGGCGTCCGTGGCTCAACTGGATAGAGTTTCGGACTTCGGATCCGACGGTTATAGGTTCGAATCCTATCGGGCGCACCATTTTTATAAATGTATGCGCTCTTAGCTCAGCTGGATAGAGCAACGCCCTTCTAAGGCGTAGGCCAATGGTTCGAATCCATTAGGGCGTACCACTTTTTACTTATAGTGTCTGAAGAGACATAAAACACTTATACACATGCGGATGTGGTGAAATTGGTATACACGCCAGACTTAGGATCTGGTGCCGTAAGGTGTGGAGGTTCAAGTCCTCTCATCCGCACCATCTACAATAAAAATCCCCTCAAAACTACCTCTATAACGAGCTTTAGAAGCTTTCTTAAGTTTCAGGAAAAACCACTTTAGTCACCCATTAGTCACCAAAACAATAAAATCTTTCTATTCTTCTACTTTTTCAAACTATTCTTTTAAGTTTTAAACTCTTCTTTTGTCTTTTTTATATTATCAAATCTATTCAAGTCACCTCAATTATAATCAAATTACCTCGTTTCTGCAATCAGGCAAAAAATTTATATACTTTCTATAATTTCCTCGTTCAAATTATTCAACGGGGTACCAAGTGTTTTCACTCCCAAGTGAAGGAAGCTTTTTTTGGCTTCCCGTTGAGTAATTCAACTGGAACACTTGGTACCTGTTCCTCGCTCATACAAATCTCATTGTTCAAAAAATTGATAGGCGTATTATCAAGCGTCTGGTGAAGTAGATATTCTGTTTGTGAACCATCATAGTTAATGTAAGCAAAGCAGTACTCAAGTATTGAAAAAATAGTAGAAATTGATACAGCTGCGGCTGGTTCTCACAGGGAAACTAAAAGAGGAATCGACTACACGCAGATAGTGGCGCTGTGGATGATGCTATGCTCTCATCACTTTCTCATACCAAGACCTAAATCCAAGACTCTCACAGAATGGACATGGAACAGATAGTACAGCACAACCGACTATCGAAAGGTATGCTCTTGCTGAGCGTGAAAAAGGCGAAGAGGCGGAACGACCGACCGATCGAAACGATGGAATTATAACATAGATTAAATATATGTAAAATCGATAGTGGAGAAGTATGCCCAATTTTTTGGGTACACTTTAGCCCTTACGAGCTGTTTCTTACTCCCTTCTCACTCTGGAATTTCAAAGTTCAAAAGGAGTTTTACACGAAGATTATTGATATTATCAATATGGAAGATTTATGGGTGAACGATAGATTACTTAATTAAGCCTGATATTATATCAGTTTCTATTTGTTCTCTATCATAGAGTGTCACACCGCAGAATTCAAAAACATGTACTCCTTTTACCAAAGTACCTCCTTTTTCTACGTTTGTATAAACCCAGCCAGTGGATCTACCAAAAAAAACTGCAAACTCTTGTCTCGTTAAAAGTCTTTTGTTCGAAATCTCAATTATCTGAGGTCTCACCAAATATTTCGTTATAACTTGAAAAAAATCTACGATGTGACTAGAGAGTTTTCTCATAAAGAGAAAAGTCCAAATTTGAGAGTCACTTTTTGGTCGCAAAACATTCAAATGGCCTATTTGCTTGTTTATAAACACTTAAAAGTGCTAGTTGTCTCTTCTATTGTTTATGAATCAATTATTATTAACTGATTATGCATTTATTTCATTTCGTCTAAATCAACATTAATCGTTTATTCAGTTCTGTTGCGCAACATCTATTCGCTAAATGCTAAAAGTACTTAGCTACACTACTTGACTATAATACTCAACTTGTGTAACAAGCTAAAGAATTAAAAGCCCATTATCTATTTCAGGTCACTATGTGTAAATGTTAGTAACCTCTTGCATTTTATCTTACGGTTCCAATGCAAGATATTTTTTATCACCCATAAGAGAACTTTATACTCAAATCTTAAATGCTTAGTAAATAAAGTCAAATGTCATCAAGTTTCGCTAAAATAAAAAGAAATAAATTTTAATGATAAGAGTATACAAAATATGGCAAAAGCAAAACAAGAAGAATCAATAGAAAAACAACTATGGAAAGCAGCCGATAAACTACGAAAAAATATAGATGCCGCAGAGTATAAGCATGTGGTGATGGGGCTTGTATTTTTAAAGTATATTTCTGATAGTTTTCTTGAACTTTATAATAAGCTTGAAGCTGGTGAAGGTGAATATGCAGGGGCTGACCCTGAAGATATGGATGAGTACAAAGCAGAGAATGTATTTTTTGTTCCTCCTACTGCTAGATGGTCATTTCTTCTTTCAAATGCTAAGTTACCAAGCATAGGAAAGATTGTTGATGAGGCTATGGATGCTATAGAAAAAGAAAATAGCTCTTTAAAAGGTGTGCTACCTAAAGTATTTGCAAAAGATAATCTTGATAGTAAATCTCTAGGAGGTCTAATCGACCTTATAGGTAACATTGCCTTTGGCGATGCAAAAGCTAGAAGTGCTGATGTGCTTGGTCATGTGTTTGAGTATTTCTTAGGTGAGTTTGCACTTGCTGAGGGTAAACAAGGTGGGCAGTTCTATACTCCAAAAAGTGTAGTTGAACTTCTTGTAAAGATGTTAGAGCCATATAAAGGGAGAGTCTTTGATCCTTGTTGTGGTAGTGGTGGTATGTTTGTACAATCTGAAAAGTTTGTGACAGAGCACCAAGGGAAGATAAACGATATATCTATCTACGGACAAGAGTCAAACCAAACTACATGGCGACTGGCTAAAATGAATCTTGCCATTAGAGGAATAGATAGCTCACAAGTAAAGTGGAACAATGAAGGTTCATTTCTAAATGATGCCCACAAAGATCTCAAAGCAGACTTTATCATCGCAAATCCACCTTTTAATGTCAGTGACTGGAGCGGTGACCTACTACGAAATGATGGAAGATGGAAATATGGAACACCACCAGAGGGCAATGCAAACTATGCTTGGATACAACACTTTTTATATCACTTAGCCCCAACAGGTCGTGCCGGATTTGTACTAGCAAAAGGAAGCCTTACCTCTAACACATCAAATGAGGGAGAGATAAGAAAAGCGCTTATAGAAGCTAACTTAGTTGACTGTATAGTGAATCTCCCTGCAAAACTGTTTTTAAATACGCAAATCCCAGCAACTATCTGGTTTATGAAAAGGGGAAGAAGCACCAAAGATATACTTTTTATAGACGCTCGAAATATGGGGCAACTTATAAACAGACGAACAAAAGAGTTTAGTCACGAAGATACAGACTATATAGCTAAGGTTTATCACAACTGGAAAGTTTCCAAAAGTGGGACTAAAGTCCCACCTCCAAATCCCTCTATCGGAAGTGGGACTTCAGTCCCACAATATGAAGATATAAAAGGGTTTTGTAAATCAGCCTCGCAAGACACGGTAAAAGAGTTAAACTATGTACTAACCCCTGGGCGATATGTAGGGCTTGAAGAGGTAGATGATGAGTTTGATTTTAGAGAGAGATTTGCAACTCTACAACAAGAACTAAAAGAGCAGATGGAAGAGGAACAAGCACTCAATCAGAGAATCAATGAGAACTTGGCAAAGGTAGTTGTTGATGAGTGAGTGGTTAAATACTACATTAGGTGAAATTAGTACAGATATTTCTTATGGATATACTGCTAGTGCAAGTCAAGAAGAATGCGGACCAAAATTTTTAAGAATAACTGATATTGTTCCAGATAGAATTAATTGGGATACTGTGCCTTATTGTTTGATTGATGATGGTAAAAAAGATAAGTATATGCTTTCGTTTGGTGATATTGTAATCGCTAGAACTGGTGCAACAACGGGATATAATAAATTAATTACAAAAAATGAAAATGCAGTTTTTGCTTCATACTTAATAAGATATAGAATAAATTCAAAAATAGCCAATCCATATTTTGTAGCATATTGTCTACAATCTTATGAATGGGATGGTTTTGTTGAAGGAATTATTGGTGGTTCAGCACAACCAGGAGCAAATGCAAAACAATTTGCTAGTTTTGATTTATTACTTCCGACAATTGAAGAACAAAAAGCAATAGCAGAAGCTCTAAGCTCACTTGATGATAAAATCGACCTCCTCCACCGCCAAAACAAAACCCTTGAAGAGTTAGCACAAACACTTTTTAGACAATGGTTTATTGAAGAAGCTGAGGATAAGTGGGAAGAATATACAGTAAGTGATTTTGCTACCCATCAAAAAGTGAGCATTAAACCTGCACAAAATCCTAATGAAGAGTTTTTACATTTTAGTTTACCTGCTTTTGATACAAATAAAGAACCTAATGTTGAGTTAGGTTCAGATATTAAAAGTAATAAATATCAAGTAGAACCTTTTTCAATTTTAATGTCAAAACTAAATCCAAAAACTCCAAGAGTATGGGATATTTACTTTGAACCTAAAGTAAATTCAATTTGTTCTACTGAGTTTCAAGTAATACAACCAAATGAAAAAGAGCTTTTCCCTTTCATATCAACACTTTTAAAATCAGATAAAGTTATTGGTGATTTGACAATGTCTGCCTCTGGTACAAGTGGAAGCCATCAAAGAGTAAAGCCTGAAGATATATTAAATATAAATTTTTTAACTCCATCAGTTGATAAGATAAAAGAATTCTCAAAATTATTAGAACCCAACTATTTGAAAACAGTACAAAATCAAAAACAGATAGAAACCCTTGAAAATATAAGAGATACACTTTTACCTAAGCTTATGAGTGGGGAAGTGAGGGTGAAAATATGAACTTTAATATAACTGATTTTTTGAAGCTATTTGGTTCTGTGTATAAAATAGCTTGGATTTTATTTATTAGTGGGTTGTTTTTAATATTATCAGGAAATAAAATAAGAGAACTTTTTTATCTGCAAGAGTTTATTACTCAATATGGAACTTATATTGGTATTGTAACACTTATTTCAGGTGTCATAACAATACTAAATCTTATTTCAAGGCTATTTAATTGGTTTAAGAATAAAAGAGGTTTAGATCAGGCGACTAATGATTTTATTGAAGTATTGAGTAATTTGTCATTAGATGAAAAATTTATCTTAGCTCATTTTTTAGGGAATAAAACTCAAACTTCAAATCTTGGAATAGAATTTGAAAGTTTGCAAACACCAAAGCCTGTAAAAACTTTAATGGCAAGAGGATACATCAAAAAAAGTTATGTGGGAGTTGACCCTCATTTTCATGTTGATAGTGTAGTTTGGGATATTTTACAAAAAAATTGGCAAGAGATATTTTATGAAGATGAATTTCAAAACAACTAGTAAAAAATTATAAAACATAGGAATGATTGTATGAATGTATCTCAAACTTTTCAAGATTTTCTTAATAATCTAGAAGTAGATAATAAAGAACAGATTAGCAAAAGATATGGGGAAATAACAAGAGTATTAAATCAAAAATATCGTTCATCTGACTCAAAAACATCCAACAGCTTGCAGGTTGGTTCATATGGCAGATATACTGCAATAAAAAGTATATCTGATTTGGATATGATTTATATCTTACCGTGGGCTGAATACGAAAGATTCAAAGATGGTAGACAATCTGCATTATTACAAGAAGTAAAAAAAACTATTCAATCAAGATACCAAAATACTAATATGAGAGGAGATGGACAAGTTGTAGTGATTTCTTTCTCCAATTATCAAATTGAGGTTTTACCTGCATTTGAGTTTGAGGATGGAAGTTTTTATTATCCAGACACTAACAATGGAGGTAGTTGGAAAACTACAAAACCCAGAGAAGAAAAGAAAGCAATATCTGAACTGCATTCAAGTAAAAATAATAATTTAAGACCATTATGCAAGATGCTTAGATCATGGAAAAACTATCATGGTGTGGCAATGGGAGGTTTATTGATAGATAGTATAGCTTATAATTATTTAAACTCAACTACAGAATATGATGATAAAAGCTATACATATTATGATTGGATGACAAGAGATTTCTTAAAGTATTTGTCTGAATTACAAAATACAAATCATGTATTTGCTCCTGGAAGTAATCAGAAAGTTTATATAAAGAAAAAATTTCAAACCAAGGCAAAAAAAGCACATAACCTTGTTTTAGAAGCAATTGATGCGCAAGAAAATAAAAATGCAAATCAAAAATGGAAAAAAATATTTGGAAGAGACTTTCCATCATCAATGAAAGTAACAACAGAATCTGCTGATACTTCAATGTTAAGTTGGAGAAATACTGAAGAATTCATAGAAGATATGTTTAATGTAGATATTAGATATGATTTAACGATAGATTCAGAAGTAAAATCTGATACCGTCCCTTTAACGAACTTATTAAATATGCTTCTAAAGAAAGAAACTCTATCTCCAAATTACAATTTAATTTTTAAAATTATTGACAATGAAACACCCGGTAAATATGATATTTATTGGAAAGTTTTGAATCGTGGGGAAGAAGCAAAACAAAGAGATGAAATAAGAGGACAAATTATCAAGGGATATAAAATTAAAAATGAAACTACAAAGTTTTCAGGTGATCATGTAGTAGAGTGTTATATCGTTAAAAACAATATAGTTGTTGCCAAAGATAGAGTTCATGTTCCAATTGATGAAAAGGGGAAATATTGATGACAAAAGAAAATTTATTGCAACAGATTGCAGAAAGTGCATATAATGTCGGTTTTGGAGCGAAAAAGCATTTTGCAACATTCGATATGATTGAGAAACTACCAGGAATTATCAGTTTTGCATCGATAGCAATTGGAATTTTATCGCTATATATCGAGTTTTTTACATTAAAAAATATTTCTGCAACATTAGTTATTTTTGGTATTGTTGGTATTTATATATCATCATACAATGATACTAAAAAAGATTATTCTGAAGCTGGGAGTGAAATTACAAAACATTTTAATTCCTTGAAAGAACTATATTATGAAGTTAAAGCAAAGTTAGATGATGATCAGTTTGATGAAGCAAAAGAGAAATTGAAAACCATTGAAGATCAGTTTTACTCAAAATCTATTAGTAAACAGATACTTTTTAGTGATTGGTATGCACATTATAAATTTTTTTGGCAGTGGAGAAAACATATAAATTGGGTCGAAAAACAATTAAATTTAACTTTGTGGAAAGACAAACTACCTCTTAGTTTCCTATTTGTCATTGTAGTTATTTCGATGTTAATGTTTTATTTTTTAACAAATAATTTTTGTTGTATCGAACTAGTTCAAGTTTTAAGTGATTCAAAATGACTAAAATAACAGAAAATGAAATAGAACTTTTTGCTATAAAGCTTTTAGAAAAACAAGGCTTTGAATATATCTATGCTCCAAATATAGCACCTGATAGTGAAACTCCTCTCAGAGAATCTTTTGAAGATGTGATACTCAAAGAAAAACTCACAAACTCACTTACTGCTATAAACGCTACTTTAGAATACAACCAAATAGAATATGCTGTAAAACAATGCCAGAGACTAAGAACAACAGAACTTTTAACAGATAATGAAACTTTTCATAAAATGCTTACAGAGGGTATAACTGTTGAAGTGCAAAAGGATGGTGTCACTCGTGGTGAAATAGTTAAACTTGTAGATTTTGATGATATATCTAAAAATGACTTTGTAGTATCAAACCAATTTACTATCATAGAAAATGGTATCAATAAACGACCAGATTTAATCCTCTTTGTAAATGGCTTACCTCTTGTAATAATTGAGCTTAAAAATCCAATAGATGAAAATGCAACTGTTGGTTCTGCATACAAGCAAATACAGACTTATAAAAGTGTTATCCCATCTCTTTTTACTTACAATGCTTTTTGTATTATAAGTGATGGCTTAGAAGCAAAAGCAGGAACTATATCAGCTGGTCTAACAAGATTTATGTCTTGGAAAAGTAGTGATGGTAAAAGTGAAGCTTCTAAGTTAATATCTCAAGTTGAAACTATGATAACTGGTATGTTAAACCCAATCACTCTTTTAGATTTAATCCGTAACTTTATCGTTTATGAGAAAAGCACAAAAGAAGATAGTAAGACTGGTATAACTACTATAGAGACTGTTAAAAAACTAGCTGCTTATCATCAGTACTATGCAGTAAATAAAGCTGTTGAGAGAACTACAAAAGCAAGTGCAGAAGATGGAGATAAAAAAGGTGGTGTCGTTTGGCATACACAAGGAAGTGGTAAATCACTTTCTATGGTTTTCTATACGGGTAAGATAGTATTGAGTTTAAATAATCCTACAATCCTTATTATCACAGATAGAAATGATTTAGATGACCAACTATTTGATACCTTTGCAAGTTCTGCTTCACTTCTGCGACAAGAACCTATTCAAGCAGAAGATAGAGATCATCTTAAGAAACTTCTCAAAGTAGCTTCGGGTGGGGTTATATTTGCCACTATCCAAAAGTTTCAACCCGAAGAGGGAAATATCTATGATGAACTTTCAGATAGACGAAACATCATAGTTCTAGCCGATGAAGCACACCGTACTCAGTATGGATTTAAACCAAAAACTGTTGATGAAAAAGATAAAGACGGAAATGTTATTGGTAAAAGAATCGTTTATGGTTTTGCAAAGTATCTAAGGGATGCCTTACCAAATGCTACCTATCTTGGATTTACTGGTACACCAATAGAGAGTAGTGATGTCAATACACCTGCTGTATTTGGTGATTATGTAGATATTTATGATATTTCACAAGCTGTTGAAGATGGTGCTACTGTTAAGATTTACTATGAAAGCCGACTTGCTAAGATACAACTTAGTGATGAGGGTAAAGAGCTTGTTAAAGAACTAGATAGCGAGATAAAAAATGATGACTTAAACGATACCCAAAAAGCAAAAGCAAAATGGACTCAACTTGAAGCTCTTATAGGTAGTAAAAATAGAATAAAAGAAGTGGCAAATGATATAGTCGCTCACTTTGAAAAGAGACAAGAAGTATTTGATGGTAAAGGTATGATTGTTTCTATGAGTAGAAGAATTGCAACTGAGCTTTACAAAGAGATAATTGCACTTAAGCCTGAGTGGCATAATGATGACTTAGACAAAGGTGTTATTAAAGTTATCATGACAGCGAGTTCAAGTGATGGTCCAGATATGGCTAAACATCATACAACCAAGCAACAAAGAAGAGATTTAGCTAATCGTATGAAAGATACTAGTGATGAGCTAAAACTTGTCATTGTTAGAGATATGTGGCTTACTGGATTTGATGCACCATCTATGCACACACTCTACATAGATAAACCAATGAAAGGTCATAACCTTATGCAAGCCATAGCAAGGGTAAATAGAGTTTATAAAGACAAACCAGCCGGACTTGTTGTTGATTATCTAGGGATTGCTAGTGACTTGAAAAAGGCTCTTTCTTTTTATAGTGATAGTGGCGGAAAAGGTGATCCCGCTTTGGCTCAAGAGCAAGCCGTAGCCCTTATGCTTGAAAAGTTAGAAGTAGTTTCTCAAATGTATCATGGATTTGCTTATGAGGATTATTTTCAAGCAGACACGAGACAAAAGTTATCGCTTATACTTGAAGCTGAAGAACATATATTAGGGCTTGAAGATGGTAAGAAAAGATACATTGGTGAAGTGACTGCATTATCACAAGCTTTCGCAATAGCAGTTCCCCATGAAGAAGCTATGGATGTTAAAGATGAAATCTCTTTCTTTCAAGCTGTAAAAGCACGACTTGTTAAGTTTGATGGCGGTGGTCCTGGCAAAACAGATGAAGAGATGGAAACCACCATAAGACAAGTTATAGATAAAGCACTTGTAACAGAGCAAGTTATAGATATATTTGATGCCTCTGGGATTAAAAAGCCTGATATTTCTATACTTTCTGAAGAGTTCCTAATGGAAGTTCAAGGGATGAAACATAAAAATATCGCTCTTGAAGTGCTGAAAAAACTACTCAATGATGAGATAAAAACTCGCATGAAAACTAATCTAGTTCAGAGTAAATCTCTTATGGAGATGTTGGAAAGCTCTATTAAAAAATATCACAATAAAATCATCACTGCTGTTGAAGTAATTGATGAGCTTATGAAACTGGCAAAAGATATTCATCAGATGGATGAAGAGCCCAAAGAGATGGGTTTATCTGATTTTGAGTATGCTTTTTATACCGCAGTTGCTAATAACGACAGTGCAAAAGAGCTTATGGAAAAAGAAATCTTACGAGAGTTGGCAGTCGTACTTACACAAAGAGTAAGAGAAAATGCAAGTATAGACTGGACCATTAAAGAGAGCGTTCGCTCAAAACTAAAAGTAATAGTAAAACGAACTCTGAGACAGTTTGGTTATCCACCAGATATGCAAATGTTGGCTACGGAAACTGTTTTGAAGCAGGCTGAGATGATTGCCGAAGAGCTTACACATACAAAATAATTTACCTACTTTTTTCATAGTTGTTACCTTCTGAAGCAACTATGAAAATTTATACAAATTCACCAAATTTTACATATAAATACATATGATTTCAAATAATTACATATAGCTACATCTGCCGTTTACTCCTTCATTTTTGGACTTTTCTTTTATTTTTTACTGCAATATAATGTCTTCAAGTAGCTACTAATACACACTTAAAAACTGGAGAAGACACATGACTAAACAAGAAGCTAGGGGTTTAATCTATCAGAAATTTGACACTCTTTTACTTTCACGGAAACAAGCTGCACAAGCTCTAAATAAGTCGGTTGCGACAATTGACCGCTGGAAGAAGCAAGGACTGTACTTGGAATATAAAAAACGTGGCAAATCGAAGAATGCATCTGTGGAGTATCCAATTGATACAGTTGTAGATTATATATTGAACAACAATCAAAAAGTTGTTTAAAAAAAAGGATTTTGAATGGGAAATTGTAAAAATATTAATCATTAGTGCGCTTGATATTTTGAAAATACAACACTCGAAAACACTGGTGCGCTTTTTATAAAAAGTGCCTAAAAATAGGGATATTTGTAGAGTGAGATTTAGTAAAAAGTGCGCTGGCATTTTCTACCAATCAAAATCTGCCTAAAAATAGGGATTTCTTTAAATAGGTAAATCGAAAAGCTAGGCGCAAAAATGCACAAATTAGATAAAAATTTAGTACTGCGCTTTGAAACGCACTCCAAATACTTCGTATAAGTATCGGAAACCAAGGCGCAGTTTTCGCAGAAAAACATTGACACACTTAATGGGAGAGAAAAATGATAAAAGAAAAAAGAGAAAGTTTCATATTAAACAAGGAGCATCTTGCAATGTTTCTTGATGAAATAAGGGATGATATACTTAACCATAGTGAGCAGGCTTTAGATTTAGAATTTAATCCAAGTGAGTACTATGCTTTTAAAAAAATAATCAATCTTATTCACGATAACACACCTGAAAAAAAAGACAACTTCATAAAAAAAGCATATCAAAAAGTTCAAAAGAAAGTTTGCAATCTAAACCAAAAAGATCCAGAACAAGAAGGGAAGACTGCTTTTGAAAAAGGCATCATGACCGCTACAAAAAATCAATACAAAAGAGTCAATATGGGAATAATAGAATCAGACAAATACAACAACAAAGATATTCTCATGCGTTCATATATATGGTTCAATCTTAGTACAAATAATCAAAAAGCAAACTATGCCACCGCAAGCAATTTCAGAAAAAAATATAGACCAATTGTTAAAGAAGCTATGAAAAAACTTCGCAATAAACATCACACTTTTAAGAACACAATTCCTGCTCAAGAGTTCAAACAAAATATGGATTCCGGTGTTTTTATGAACAAGATAGACTACGACAGATTGTATAAATACATGTCGTGTTTTGACATAAAACCTACCAAAGAGACCTTTGAGTTGCTAAAAGGCATTATCTATATCTTATGTCTAAAACATAACCCAAGTCTTGTTCCTGAACACAATAAAAAATCATTGGGAATAATTGGAAAAGGGTTTGTCCCCATAAGCAAAGATAGCGAAGAGGATATACAAGCCAAAGAAGAACTCCGAGAGCTTATGGAAGATATGGAGATTACTCCAGAAGAGTTTGAGCAGATAAGAAAGAGCATAGTAGATGAGTTTTAAATCAGGTTTAATTTATTATTAAACTGAACCAAGATCAACTTATAAAAAAGCCCAAAATTTGCATATAATATGTTGTTTTTCATGAACTGGTTCATTTTATTTATCCAAATCATTCTAAGCAATTTTATGATTATTTAGCTCTTTATATGAGTATTGGGAAAAACGGAAAGAGATTTTAGAAAAGCGTATTAAAAGTAAAATCAAGTGACTCACACCACCTCCTTCCCCTTTCTCCCTAACTTCCGAGTCACCCCAAAAATATTAACCCCATCCCTAAAAACAAGCCTCCCAAGCTTATCTTTAGTAATATCCCAGCCACAGAGTCTTTGATAAATATCTGTCTGAATAGTTCTTTTAGAAACATTAAACTCCTCTGCCAAAGATGAGATAGTAGGTCTTTCGTCTTTAGTGAGCATAGAGAGTATGGAGATAAGTCTAAAAAGAGCTTTATCGTATGATTTTTGTGCCATAGTAAAACTCCTTTCATTATGCAGCGCTGCTTAAAAGCGGCAGTGCTTGAGTAATACTCACCAAAAGCTCTATTGTGAGTACAAAGATTGTATATCTGTACTCTTTTGCTAAGTGTTTTGCTTTTCTCATCTGTTGCTCCTTTTATCCTATAATAGTATTTATTAAACAGATTATATACTAATATGCATATTATGTCAAGAAGTAAATTGCTATATTAGTATTTTATATGGTAAAATTATCCAAATATAGTACAAAAGGTGTTTTATGACAAAAGAGCAATTTATTCTAAGGTTGAAAGAGCTTGAAATCTCAAAACAAGATTTCTCCGAATTATGCAGAGTTCCCTATTCAACAATCAACAATTGGGGAGTAATGAGAGAAGGCAAGCCTTTAGTAATCCCAAACTGGGTAGAACCGTTTTTAGACTACTACGATAAAGCAAAAAAACTAGAGTATGTTATGCGTGAGATCTGCCAAAAGATAGAGAGTGTTAAGGGCTAATCCAAGATTATCTCATAAGCAGTATTTCTTCCGCTAGTCCCTTCTTTTTGTCTTATACAGCCAAGCTCTAAGAGCTGTGCTATGTCTCTTGAAGCATTTGTCGATGCAGTGTCTGCAATGCTCATATACTTCTTTTTGCTTAAGTTTCCTTGGAAATTTTCTGCTCCCATGTCGAGTACGAAATTGAGTACTTTTATCTCTCTTGCGTTAAGCTCATCGTTTTTATGTTTATCCCAAAACTTTGTTTTTTGTACTATATAGTCAAGCTTTTTTTTAGTGTCAATAAGAGCATTATGCAGGGTAGATAAAAACCACTCGCACCAATGGGTTATATCAAGAGGATTACTCTCTTTGTTTATATATCCTGTAGTGTGCTCAAGCGCTCTGTAATAGCCTTTTCTGTCTGTGTTTATGGCACTTGACATAGAGTAGAGTCTTGAGATCTTAGAGTTTTCTATTTTTGAGAGTACCAAGTCCGTTATAGCCCTTGCTAGTCTTCCGTTTCCATCATCAAATGGGTGGATTATAACAAACCAAAGATGTGCTATGCAGGCTTTGATCAAACTAGGTTCGGCAGCATTGAACCAATCTAAAAATTTCTGCATCTCATGCTCTAGGTTAGCTCTAGGCGGTGCTTCATAAAAAACCACCTCTCTGCCGCGCTCTATTCCTACTACTTCCATGGTCTCTTCGCCTCTAAATGATGCTGTATTTACCTTGCGTAATCCACTGTATCCTTTTGGAAAGAGAGCATTGTGCCAACCAAATAATCTCTCGAGCTTCAACTCTTTGTCATAGTTACTGTTTGCATCTATAAGTATCTCTATAAGGTAATCTGTCGCCTCGTCTATTTTTTTATAGTTTATCTCTTTGAATCCAAGCTTTTTTTGAATTGAGGCTTTTACGCTATCGCGGTTTAGAATCTCTCCCTCTATGGCAGAAGTGTTTATAGCTTCATTCATCAAGGCTTCAAAGCGTCTTTGAATGATATTGTCTTTATCTATGGTTTGTGCAAGAGCGATTAAGTATCCCTGTTCAAGAGAGACCTTTTGTATCAAACTCTCTAATCTTTTTAGGTCATAGGTAAAGTTTGGATACTCACTTTGTTGCCAAATCCAGCGTTTCATAATCTTCTTTCCTGTAAATAGTGTGATTGCTTTCTATAATCATACCATAAATGGTGTGAATAAGTTGGCTATTTGTACCACATTTTATATATGATAATGCAGTATCACTAAAACGAAACCACGCTTTCACCCGCATTTCTTATACTTTTTATAAAAACAGAAGAAGGCGATAGCGTGGCTCTTGAAATCTTTAAACTCTCAATCATCCTTGGCTTTGCATTGGTGCTGCTACACTTCTCGGCTTTAAAAAAGAGCGAGAAACCTTCACTGCGGACTGTACTTTTTATCTTTATGGGCTCCTTTGTATTTGTAACCATACTCTCCTACCTCTTTGCGCTCTATGACAATAACACCATTAAAGAGAAAAGAGGAGCGTTTTATGACGAAAACACTTTTATTTGCAAAACCGGAGCGTTTAAAAAGAAGGAGCACTATCTTGTCTCTATAAAAGAGGGATGGAGTGTTTATGAGGATAGCTATTTTAAAAAAGAGGATCTGCTTTTAGAAATAATAAACTGCGAGCAAAAGAGGTAATGGGTAGATGTTTTCATTTTTTTGTTTTGAGAGCTATTTTCAAGCCGTTGATGAAGATGTTATAAAAGAGGTAACATGGGGAAGCGGCAACTATAGAGAAAAGGCGGTGCTGCTTTGGGATCTGGAGAACATCCCTTACAGTCATCTTCCACAAGTAAAACAATCACTCAAGTTCGCACCGGAACGTTCATTTATCATAACTACCAACCCCATAAAACACTCCAAGCTTATCTCTATGCAAAAGAACGGCTTTGAAGTGCTCGTAGCACATAAGAGCGATAGTGATGCAAAGATAAAGAGCGTCTATAGAATCCTTAAAGAGTATGACGAGTTTATATTTATCTCCTCAGACAGCGACTTTGTGGATATCGGCAAAAAGATACTCTTTGAGCGTAAAAAACTCACTTGGATCATGCAAGACGCCAATAAAAAACGCATAGCTATGAAGATGAACCTGTGCGATAAAAATCTAAAACTCATCACCCTTAGCAGGTTTGAGCTTTAAAAATAAAAAGAGCGAAACAACGCCCGCACTCTGCTATCTTACAATTATACTCTACTAAAGAAACAAGGAGAGCCAATGTCAAAAATACTCTACAGCAATGTAAATATCTTAATAGATGAGCACAACAGAGAGATACTTGTAAATCCGGCAGGTGAGCGCTTTTACCATGTAGGGCATGAAGAGATGCATAGCGTATTTTTGGATGCAACACTCTCCTTGGATGAGAATGGCATCTATACCATAGAGGGAAGACAAACTCTCTACAACGAACACAGCGCTTTGGGGAGTGATTATGAAAAGCTTCTCTGCAAGCACCCAAAAGAGCTTATAAAGAAAAGCTCGCTCTTTTGGCTGTTTGGACTTTATAGGGTAAGCGGAGTGCACAAGAGAGAAATATCAAGCAGATATATCTGCAGGTACAAGGAGTACTGCATCATCCAAAGAGAGAAGTTTCTCTCGTCAGAGTTCGCTCAAGATAAAAGTGAGTTAAAAAATGATGCCTGAGCATCTCCAAACTGCACTTCTTGTATTTAGCGCTTTGATGTTTATAGCAACGCTTCCATACAAAATATTCTAAAAAAAAAGAGAACTACTATGGATTTACATCTGACTTTAACAGAGATAATCGGACTTGCCGCACTCTCTCTTGTTATTGCAGTGTTTGCAACGATTCCTTACTCATTTGATGATAAAAAAAGAGACTCCATACTCAACTTTAGCTTTTTTGCAATTCTTATAGTTATCATCGGCTCTGTGCATTTTAAAAATACACGAGAGAGCCTCATAGAGGGTTTTTACAACAACAAAGAGCTTTTATGTAAAGAGGATGATGAGAAAAAACTAATCATCTCTCAAGCAAAAGGATTTACGCTTCAGAGTGACTACTTTATCCATGAGCAAAATATACTCTACATCGGCGGTTGTATCCTCCTAAAAGAGACCAAACCAACAGAGAAGACAAAAGAACTAAAGGAACCTAAAGAGTGAAAAAGATAGCAGAAAATATAGTTGTAGCAGTTGTAATTATCGGTATCTTCGCTCTCATGTTTGGAGCACTTCTTGAGGGTTATAAAGAAATTACAAGCTTAAATGATGACGAGAAGAAAAAAGCTTTTTTAGAGAATCAAGAGTTTGCTTGCAGAGGAGGGTTTGAGAGGTTTCTTGTAAGTAAAAGAGGAGGGTGGAAGATTCAAGGAGAGGAGTTTGTCAAAGAGGATAAGTTTGTCTCTATATCAGAGTGCAGGGAGAGGGAGTAGCAATGGTTTTAAATCAAGATACACTGATACTTATAAGAGAGTTTTTTCCGCCTTCAAATGAGCCGCCGCTGCTTCTGTATCTAGGGATCGGTATATTTATAGGTGTAGTAGTCGTAATAGTAAAGTATGAGCGATACCGCAAGATCAGAGAGCTTTTTATGAAGCTGTTTTAACAAAGGAGACAAAGAGATGAAGAGTATTTTAGAGAGCGTAGTAGTTATTGCTGTGGTTTCAGCACTGTTTATGAGCTTTATATATATTTTAAAACTAGGCATGAACCATATAAACTCATTCGATATGGATGAAAAAGTAGAGGCATTCGCAAATCAAAAGACGCTCCTTTGCTCAACTGGCATTGCCAATAACCAAAAGATGCTTGTGAGTAAAAACAGCAACTGGGAGATCTATAAAAAGGAGTACTTTAAAAGAGATGATCTGCTCTTAGAGATTAGACTTTGTAGAGTGGAGGATAAGAGCGAGTAGAGGTTAAAAGAGTTGTCTTAATGTTTTTTACTTCGGTATCAAATCATGTAAAGAGACATCTAAAACACGGGAAATTTTTAAAAGCTGCTCTAGACTAAAATGTTTGTCATATTTGTAAAGCTCGGCTTTTGCAATGTGTCCAACAGAGTTATGACCTATAGCGAGGGCTAACTGCATTTGAGAAATCTTTTTCTCTTTTCTTGCATTTTTGACATTTTTCCCAATATCTCGATAGAAATTTTCTAGTTCTGCTGGAGTTAAATCATTCAAAATATACATAATGTCCTATAGGTAAAGTATGTATAAGTTTATAGTTGTTAGAATTGTTTTGAAATGTTCTATAGAACATAATCAGACTATTGCTTTGTATAAAAATAAAACAAAGGGTTCAAAATGGCACTTTCAGAAGAAGATAAATTGTGGATTGAAGAAAAAAGAAAAAAGATTGAGAGAGAAGAGCGTGAGCTAAAGAGAAGAGGCATTATCCCTTATACAGAAGAAGAGCTTGAAGAGATTAATGCTAAAAAAGCAGAAATGCGTGAGCAAGCTGAACTTACTGCGGAAGCTATTAAGACGGAGTTAATTTCGATTAGCCACTCCCTCAATCCTGCATTCAAATTAATTTTAAAAAAATAGCTATATATAAGTGGAGGGTTTAAATGTTCAAAGTATTAATTTTAAGTATCTTATTATCAATAGGTTTGCTTGCAAATGATTACAACACTGCTATGCAAGCGCTAAAGAATAAAGAGTATAAAAAAGCTATGTCAATATTCAATGAGTTGTCTGACAAAGGTGATGCCCAAGCACAAACAGAGTTAGGTCACATTTATGTGAATGGATTGGGCGTTAAGAAGGATGTGCTTAATGCCAAAAAATATTGGGAAAAAGCAGCAGAAAAAAACAATGTCGATGCATTATATTATCTAGGATTGATGTACTACAAGGGTGTTGGAGTAACACAAGATTATAGAAAGTCATTGGATTATTGGAAAAGAGCAGCTAAACAAAACGATGGGGAATCAGCGTTTAGTGTTGGATATCAATATGAATACGGTCAGGGAGTTAAACAAGATTACAATAAAGCAATCAAATATTATAAAAGTGGATCTAAAGATGGTAATGCGAATGCGTCAAATTCGATGGGAATATTTTATGAGAAAGGAAAAGGTGTACCAGTCGATAGGAAAAGTGCTTTAAAATGGTATCAAAAGGCTGCTGAACAAGGCTCGGTAATTTCAATGTATAATATAGGCTTACTGTATTATAATGGCACTGCTGGCATCAAACAAGACCATAGAAAGTCATTGGATTATTGGAAAAGAGCAGCAGAGCAAGGTTTTGTTGATGCAGAAGTTGCATTGGGGATACTTTATGAAGAAACAGGTGATATAAAGAATGCACAATTTTGGTACAAAAAAGCTATTGCTCAAGGGAGTGTTGTTGCACAAAACAATTTAAAAAATATGTCTACAGTTTCTGTAAATCCAGCGCCATTTGGACTGAAAATAGACGAAGCTACTTATTCGGAAAGCATAAAAAAATACCCTTTATATGAAGATGCAGGGATTAACAAATATAGTAATGGAAAGATGATCTTTATAAAGGTTGATCAGCTTCATTTTGATGGGCTCAAAGAAGCGAAACTGATTTTCTCACAAAGCGAAAAGCTTCAAGGGGTACTTCTTACACTTCCAAAAGAAAAATTTGATGATTTGTATTCATCTTTGTCCCACAAATATACATTAGTGGATAAAAACATTCCTTTCGTTGGAGACAAATACGCAAAATTTGTAGAGGGCAATACAATTATCGAACTCAAAGCTCTGCATATTGGATTTCAAACGACATTACAATACATTGATAAAAAACTTATGTCGGAATTTACGACAACAACGAATAATGAAAAAATAGCGAAGAAAAAACAGGAAGAATCTCAGCTTTAAAACGAACTTGACAATCTCTCAACTAGCCATCCACTTCGAGGGACGACTTGATAAGGCTTTAGGTTTATGATACAATTTTAGGAATTATCCGATGCTGACACAGAATATTGAACACTACAACACTACTGGCAAAGTTTGTAATACACTATTTTTCACTCATCAATCCTATCATCAGGGTGCTTTTCTTTTTCAAGGATTGCGTTTTCAAATATAAACTTTGTAGTATCCATTATTTGAGCCGAGGACATATACTTAAATAATGGAAAAATATTAAATTACTAATATTAAACTACCAATAAAATATTGGAATACCAACTTTTTAAAAATAGCTTTTCAATATTTAGTATTAATTCAACAATCTATCAATAGATAAAAAACAGAATAATACTGCTACCAAAAAACTAGACAATAAAAGTGCGAAGGCTTCGCGAGATTGTTCAGAGTTTTGTGTCAGTAACTGATAGTCATTAAAGTTATATCATAGCTTAGCAGTGGCATCTATACTTTTAAGAAAGTTCCAAAACCTACAGATTTTGGAATATTGTACTTATTCACAAATCTGACAGTAGTACATACTTTGTCAAACTGTCAGATAAATCAAGATTTTTCATGTTTATATAATATAAAGCTAATAGATATATAATATTTGTAGAATAAATAGTCATTTGTACATAAGGTTAAGGAATGGATTTTTTTAAAAAAATATTTCAAAAAAATAAGAACAATTTACCAAAAGAAGAGCACTCTGAGAAAAAACGAAAAAGTTGTACTCCAAAAGAGATCAATTTAAATAATATTAAATATATACCTTTGCCCCCATCTCCAAAATCTTGGGATATTGATGGTCGAAATGAATTTCACCAAGAATACAACATACCAGAAATACGAGAAGTCTATAATGAAAGTTACCAAAAAAAATATACTAACGTTATAAAAAAATCACTTCTCCTATCAGAAGAGCAATTAAAACTAAATATTGGGGAAGAAGTATTAAAGGCATATAGACAAATTATTATCAATAAGCGTAAAGCAAATCAATTTAAAGCTGCTGGAAAATGGTCTTCTGAAATGCTGAGTAGAATTGAATTTCACTGCAATAATACAGATAAAAGAAGACATAACAACATCATAAATGATTTAGAAAAAAATAATATTAAACATCCATATAATACCATTGAAATCAAAGAAGAAGAAGTTAAATTATTCGAAATAGAGAATAATCAGAAGTGGAGAATTTCAAGTATAATAAAAATGAAAAAAAATGAAAAGCCTGACCCTTCATTCAAATTGGTAAACTTTATTGCTGATGGAATCATCTATATAGATAAGAATGGAAAAAGTGATATAATTAAAAATCCATATCAGTCTGCAATAATGAAATATGACCTTGAAGGAAATATTGTAGCAAAGAAACCAATTAGTCATAATATATATAGACAAAACAATAATCCAAAATCATCAAATATCGCAATAATGGATGATGAGGGTGTTTTATACATCTATGATAAGAACATTAATTTATCTTTAAAAAAAGACCTTCAAAGTGATATGAGGATATCGCAGCACTTAAAAGAAAATGTGGGTAATTACTGGGGTGGTTTTAAAAGCCAAATACGAGCAATTGATGTTAATATGACTTCTAATAAAATTTTATTCACAATTGCAGATGAGATTTGGTGTTCTACTTTTTCAGATTCATCTTATTGGGGAGTAAGAACTCCTTTAAATGAAGGCTGGGAACGATTTGTAAGCAAAAGGGATACTGGTAAAATCGATTCAAATATTTCCAATGCACTAAAGTGCTTGGGGTTAGAATTACCTGTATCGCCTAAAGAAATAAAGAAGCAATATAGAATTAATGCACAAAAGTATCATCCAGATGTCAATAAAAATAGTAATGCTAATGAGATGATGCAAAAAATTAACGGAGCATTTGAAACGCTAACTGGAATCAATCCAGAAACATTAGCTATTGAAGAAGACCAATCTGATGAAGTCTTCTATAAAAAAACAAAACCTGATTTTGAATTTACAGTAAAAGATGTTTCCTACCAAATAAATTCAAATTTAGGGTTTGCACAAGACTGGATATACGAAGCTTGTTTTTCATCCGAATCTAAAAATATTTTTATCGGCACATACTCAGGAAAAATAATTGAATTAGATAGCTTGGGTAACCCATTGAAAGTTTTTGATATTGGTACAGTTCCTAACCAGATTATTGAATCGGGACAATATCTATATATATCAAATAGTACAAGATTATACATAATTAAAGATAAGGAAAAACTGGTTGGGTTTATAGATATATTTCAACAAGGTAAGTTAATCGTTACAAAATCTGGATTTGGATTATTAAGTGATAAAATTTTACAATGGTATACCCAAGAAGGAATTCATATAGGAACAATAAAATCAAAAGATCCAATAAGATCTGTTTATACACTAAACAATAAAACAATTATTGAAACAAGGCAAAATAAAGCTGTTATTGAAGGATTAGTAATACAATAAAATATGATATCTTAATGTTCTTTGTAGCAATTTTTTGCCACATTTCACTTTCAAATAAACAACTTTTTTTATTTAAGTTATTTATTCATTTTCAAGCTATTTTGCATATAAGATATGTTTAATAATTGGTTAGGCAAGAAAAGGAGAGTACATTGGTAAGTTGTAAGGCTGATAAAAACATCACTGCAATCTGGCACATATATTCTAATCAAAATAAGTGGGATACAGTTCAACTTTCTGAAGTTAAGGCGCTGGCTATTAGTAAAGGGTTGATAGTGGAGAGTGTCGAGGACGTTGAGTTTGGTTTTATGCCGAGGCAGAAAGGTGTATTGCTCAAAACCGACTTAGGAACTGCATTATACCCAAGAGAAAAATTAGAAAATTTGGACTTATATCAAAAAAACATTGAGCCTACCGAGAATTTAGAAAATTTTTGGCACTCTGTAGATTGGTTCCTTCCTGCGTTTATTAGTCGAAATCAAATCTTTGAGCCGATAAAAGTCTGCGGTATAGAAATTCTGAATCATTCAAATTATCCTAAGAAAATCCTTCAAAAACGCTTTGATAGCGCTTTAAGTTCAATATACAACTTCAGTAATATAATACCTATCACGGAAGATACGCTAAGAAAATCGAAGACTGTTTCTAAACACGTTCCCTTAATTAGAGAGTCAATTCTTTCTTTTTATAGTGGTATGAAAATTGTTGCTGTAGCTGGTTTAATACCTATTGTCGAAAATATTATCTCTAACATAATCGGAGAAAATACGGGTCAGTTAACAATCATTGATAAAGTTAACAAGTGCGTAGATAAAGCTAGAGACAATGTAATTAATATTCATTTTAATCATGCGCAATGGACTCCAAAAGAATATTTAGAACCAAGTGTGTTGAAGGTTACTAATGAAAGGGTCTTTATTCTTGAGACTATTAGAAACTGGTTACTTACAAGCTTCTATAGTTCAACGGCTGAATATGACAACCATTCTGGTTTTAATCGTCATATTTTTGCGCATGCAAAATCAGATCTATGGCAAAACGAGACTAATTTCTTTCGAGCTCTAGGCGTTATACAAGCGATGGCTTTCGTTGAGTGTTTTGCAGTTGAGGAAAGCAAAGTGAGTTTATTTGGTCCTGCGCATGATGAAAACTCGGAAGCCCTTAGGCAAGAAGTTTTTGCATGCATGAACTATCAACTAATAAAGCAACAACTCCTAACGATGCAAAAGAGCGAGAAAGGCTTACCATTTAACCCTACTAGTTCTGGTGACGGATGGCTGATAAGAGCTTCGATCTTGTCAGAAAAGATGGACAAAGAAGTTATTCCTCGGTTAAGAGAAAATGGATGGGATTGTGATTATATATCTGATCCTATAAAAGATGGCGAATATATAACAGTACATGCTAGAAAAGAAGAAAAGATCCTAAAAGTTGCGCTTTTATTTTCCTGTGCTTCTAGTAATAAACTGTATAAAAAATTGGAAATTGATCATGAATATATATTATATCAGGGGTCTCAATATAAACAGGCTAGTTTTGCCCGTGGAATAAAAGCTGAAGTACGTTCCTTGAGTGCTTGGATTGCACCTCATTAATTGCCTAACGAAAGCTTTAAACGGAATCAAAACACTGGGTTAGGTTTCGGTTCTGATCCACTGATCTGTCAACAAAAAATAGGACATAAAACTCTACTCAATCTATTCCTTAACCTCTTATTTTTGGAGCAATTTTTTATAACAAAAATCTTGTTCCATAGAGACTTGAATTTTTAAACAGTTCAAAAGTAGCCTTTTTAGGCTACTTTTTTTGAGCTACATCTTTAATAGCTCTGTAGATTGTGTTACGAGCTACATGGAAAAAGTTTGACAACCAAATAACTGACTTTCCTTTCTCATGTTGTTTGTATATGACTTTTTTTTCTTTGTACGAAAGTATCGCTTTTCTACCAAATTTAACTCCTTTGAGTTTAGCGGCTGCAATACCTTCTCTGACGCGTTCATTTATTAGATCTCGTTCAAACTCTGCAATAGCGCCTAGCATTGTAAATAATAGTCTTCCTGCTGGAGATGTAGTATCTATATTTTGATTTAGAACTTTAAGGTTTACATCTTTATTTTCCAAATACTTTGCAAACTCGTGTAAATCTATTACAGAACGAGCTAAACGATCAAGTTTTGTGACAAATAGTACATCACCTTCACGTACAAAATTCTTCATTATTTTGAATTGTTCACGATCAGATGCATTTTTACCTGATCTTTTTTCAGAGAAGATCTTTTCACACCCAGCAGCTTTAAGCTGTTCTATCTGATTTTCAAGACTTTGACTTGAAGTTGAAACTCTTGCATATCCTACGTTCATAGTAAATCCTTTTTATAATTTTAGATGTATTTAGCATGACATCCGTGATATTATGATATAATGTCATATGATTGTTTCTTTTAAAGATGTAGTAACAGAAGATATTTTTAACGGTATTACCAGTAAGCAGGCAATGAAACGGTTGCCAAATAAACTATGGAAGATAGCTGCAAGAAAACTTGATCAACTTGACTCTGTAGTAATATTAGATGAACTAAAAGTTCCTCCTGGAAACCACTTAGAGAAACTAATTGGTGACAGGAATGATCAATACAGTATTCGTATTAACCAACAATATCGAATCTGTTTTATATGGACTAAAGGTGGTCCAGACAAAGTTGAAATAATAGATTATCATTAAGAAGGAGAAAAGATGCGTATTCCAACTCATAGAGAACCAACACATCCAGGTGAAATGCTTTTAGAAGAGTTTTTAGAGCCTATGAACTTAACACAACGTATGCTTGCTGATGCGATACATGTTCCTTACCAACGTATTAATGAAATCGTTAATATGAAACGTGGGGTTACTCCTAGTACAGCTCTAAGACTTGCAAAATATTTTGGAGTAAGTGAAGACTTTTGGCTAAACCTTCAAACACGCTGGGATATTTATCGTTCTAAGAAAGCTGAAGCTGAAGAACTTGAAAATATTAAGCCACTGGCTTCTTAAGCTAAAGAAAATATGATTAAATTTAATAAAAAAGCTATGCAAAAATTTAATCAGATTCCTGATGATATAAAATCAAAAACACTCTCAAATGTATATTGTTCTGCTTGCAAAGGTACTACAACAATTGTTGACTTTGTAGCAACAGTAGATAGGAACGATTTAGTTCTTACTGGTAAATGTAATAAGTGTTCTGGTGAAGTAATCAGATTAATTGAAAGATAGTTATTAAATATATCATTCAAAGAATTGCTCCAAAAAGAACAGGTTGAGTAACATTTATTAAATAATACCAATAGACAATACTTCTAAAGTAAGATGAAGCCAAACACTATGAAGAAGTTTTTGCTAAAATATTGATAAAGAAATAAATATATAGCAATGGAACTATGAGAGAAGATATTACACCATCTTGGCTTTTGAATACAAATCAAAACGACCATATGAGTCTATTCGTAGATGATGAGATAGCATCTGCAAATTTTACGAGGGTCTATTCATGTAAATGTGGTTTTGATGAGATTGTAGCTGGTGATGTTATCCATAAAGAGTATTCATGTCCCCGTTGTCATAACAGTTTATTTTTTGATGTTGAGGATATAAAAAAAGATTTTGAGTCATTTATGCTCAATCAGTATCACGGTCAACTCATCAAGTTAAATTTCAAGTTTCACACAAAAGTTGCACTTCATAACAATAAAATTGAAGCCCTTGCTGTAATTAAAATCCCAAGCAATGTCAATTTCCTTGAAAAAAAAGTGATAAAACAAGATTTGGTAATACTTACTACTCCCTATACTCCAAAACCTCTAGTGCTAGAACCTTCACCACTGCGAAAAATAAAAAGAGAACTTCAAAAACTCTCAGTCCAAAAAAGATTATTTGAACCATATATCGACATGAAACTAAGCTCACTTCCAAGTAGAAGAGAGAAACAGTTTGAGTTTACCCTTAGTCACTATAATCTTAAAAATTTTGAATTTATGAAATGGACTCACACCCATCATCTCACAAAGAGTAAATACACAATCGAAACAGCACTTTTAGAATTAGTAAATGATAAACAATTCAAATCTGTTAAAATTGCTCTCTTTGAAAACTATGCCTACCAATTGAAAAATAATAAAACATTTAATCCAAATTTTGTCCACATGGCGACATCAAAGTTTTCTAATGTAAATCATATTGTTTCTCTATTGGCTTTGAAGATAAACTTTGAAATGTTTGATGATGAACCATTACTTTTCAAATTTATAGATTTCATGCTATTGCGATATACCGAAAAACAAGTAACACACTATTTTATGAAGTTAGAATTATCGAATCATCAATATATTTTAAGAGATACTCTGTTGACTTTTAAAAGAATTAGAGAATCGTTAAGCCAAGATACTTCAAAAGTAAAATGCTCCCCAAATCCTATCCATAAGCAATTTGTTCAATTGTCCCTTGCCATTCAATACAAAAGCCAAGCAATAAACTATTTTGAGTACGCAGCCTTGCAACTATCGCATCAAGTAAAAATGGGTGCATACAATGTGAACCTTCCAAAAAATAACTTTGAGCTTTTTGAATGGGCAAATGAGTTACAAAATTGTTTGGCAGGATATGAAGATAAAATCGCTTCCCATAAGACAACAATATATGGATTTTTTATGCAATCAAATCTTATTTTTGCCGTTGAAATACAAATGGGTGCTATCATCCAAGCCCACAGGAAATACAATCTTCCAATAAAACCAGAGCAGAGAAAGATTCTTAATCTTTGGCTAAAAGAGTCTAAAGAAAGAGTTGCTATGGCAAAACAAGTGCAAGAACATTTTTCAAATTAACAATCATCTCATCTAGCCTATCTGCCATCTCTTTTGATTGTGGGTATTGTCTAATCTTCTCTAAAGCTTCAAGCTTATAATAATCTACTTCAATAATATCGAGATATTTCAATGATTTTGCTATATCTTGTTTTGCTATGCTGCATACTATATCAACTGACAAATCAATTGTTTCATGTGGTAAATGCCCTAAGATAGGGTATGCTTCATTTATGCTATTTAAAATCTCTAAAGCTTTGAGAGGAAAAACATCGACGATAGAAAGTCCAACCTCTAAAATACACTCTACATATCTTTCAACCTCTTCATATATCTCATAATCTAATTCGATATTATTTATTATATTGTCTATCTTTTTTTCATCGTTATTGTGTGCATGGATAAAAGCTTCATATCCAAAAATATGCTTTTCTTCTAAAAAATCTAAAATATATTCTGAGAAATCTTTATCTGCAAAAGTTATTTTTTTGGCTATAGCATACAAATGATTTTTTGGTATCCCAAAATCTTGTGATGTGATATATAAATTGTGTTTTGCTACATAGTCCAATATAGCTTCATCTTTGATGTTATCTTTATATCTTGTACTCATATCAAGAGTATTTACTCTTATCTCTTGGCATCCATTGGCTATCAAAGCTTTTAAATCTTGTTCGCTTATCTGAAATTTATAATCAACAGTGATAATAAGCTTTTTAAGTGTCGGTATGTGAAATATCTCACTAGGAACTTCTTTTACATTTCTAGCCATTATCATAAGTTCAGTTAAGTGTGGCAAACTTGCTAACTCTTTTGGAATATCTTTTTCATAAGTATCCCCAAGAGGCAAAGTGAGTTTTTCAATACTCAAATACTCTTTTTCATCATCTGGCAATCCGACATATCCATCAAAGTCTTTGTAGTAGTCATTTTTAAGAGTTTCTATGTTTTTTATGGGATTTTCACTAGCCCAATGTTTTAATTTTTCTATCCAGACTTCGTTGTTAATCATTTTTAGATTTCCCTTTCTGATTATAATTATCCCGACTTTTATATTTTTATTATGACTATTTTCATATCTTTATAACGAAAGATGTTAGGTTTAATAATAGTTAGGTGCTGACCTATATCTAGGTCTATTACCTGGTCGGTCGCTATATATAAGGTTTTTCTTGTGTTGGGATAGTTACTTGCTGCTTTTAATATATTGGCTATCTCATCGGGCTCTTTCTTGTAATGAAGATGCTCCTGTATTGCTACGGGGTATTTGATGAAATAAATACCAAACATTGCAGCATAATTGATGTCAGATGCATAGTTGGTTAGCTTATCGTACACACTGCTTATATGGTGATGTTCCATCTTCATTTTATGCCAATTTTTACACTGAACCAGATTGATAGATTGACTATCGGGTGATATGACGATAAGGTCAACACCTCCATCGGCAACTCCTCTGATAAGCCCATTGTAGATGACAAAATCCCCTTTAGACTCAAACGCTTTACCGATTTCCTTTTCATAAGCATCACCCATCTCTTTTAGAGGATCAGCCTTATCGTTGTTGCTAGTGTATTGAGACTCATACGAACGCTCTTGTTGGATTGTTTTTTCTTTTTTTTCTTCTTGAAAATATAAATAGACGATTACTGCACTGATGACTCCAGTATGTGGCAATGCTGCTACTATACAGTATGGAGCAAGACAGCCTCCAAATATAAAAATCTGATTTATCAAAAGCACTATACCCCAAGTGATAAAAAAGAATTTTGCATTTATTGATAGATTGTTTTCTATATCTTTATTATATTTATATTTAGCAAGATTTGCCATCTTTTGCAGTTCAGTTTCAGCAAGTTTTTGCCATTCGATCTCACTATTAAATTCATACTCACCAATAGAAGCAGCAAGATTCAGTGTATGTTCTTCATAAAGTTCTTTAAGTCTTTCTAATTTAATCTTAGTATCATCAAAACCATATTTGCGTCTCATACGTTTTCGCCATTCGGTTTTTGAAAAAATTGTTTCACTCATTTTCCACCCTTTCTCTTTGTCATTATCATCCATTGGCACCTTTTTTGCATTGTTTTAAAAAATTTCATTCCAATAGTCCTCTTCTTCATTTTGACTTTTTTCTTTTTTGAGTGGTTGTGATTTTATAACTTTTGTAGTTTCAAGCGGCTCTTTCTCCTTCAAAACCTCTCTATCTTCCTCCTTAAGCCTCTCTTTCTCTGCTTCCAATCCACCTCTTAACTCTTCAAAATACGCATCCCAATCATCAAGCTCTGCTATAGTTTGATAAATATCATCCTCTTTTATCTCTTCTATTTCAGATTTTACAGCTTCAATGTTTTTGAGGTACTCTTTGATTTTTGCTCTTATGAGTTCTTTATCTTCTATGGTCTCACTCGATACTTCAAAGCTTGTGCCATTTTGGAGTGAATGGAGTATCTCTTTTACTTTTGATATATCTTTTTTGCTATAGGCATCATTGAGTTTTTGCATAAGCTCATGAGCTTTTTCTTTTAGCTCATCTGGTACTATGTCTGGGTGGCATAGTCTTGCTGCTTGCTTGTAGAGTGATTTTAGCTCTTTTTTCTCTTCATCATTGAGGGTTAGGGAATTTTCAATAGACTCTTTTATATGTTCATACTCACTCTCAAACTCTTCATAATGGCTCTTAACCTCTTCATACTCTTGCTCTACAGTTTCATCTTCTATAAACTCTTTTGCTTTTTCAAGCTCCTCTTCTTGAAGCTCTAGTTCATCTTCTAGCTTTTTAATCTCCACTTTGAGTTCGTGGTATGCTTGAGTGAGTTCTTCATAGTTTTCATCATCTTCATCTATGCTTTCAAGTGCATCTTCTAACTCTGCTATGGTAGATTTTAGCTCATCTATGGTCTCTTTTGACTCTTGGAAAGTTTGGATATCTTCTTGGTATTTTGCTTTTTGTTTTTGCTGTTTGATGGTTTTTTTGTAGAGTATTTCTTTTTTTAGGATGAGTATATCTTTGACAAGTTCCCCTAAGTGAAGATTGTACTCACGGTTGAACTCTTCGATGTCGTTTAGGTATTCTGTTTTTTGTTCTACTAGCTCTTGGAGTTTGGATTCTAACGATTTTAGTTCCAGCTTTAGCCCTTGTATTTCACTATCTACATACTCCACCACACCGCTATATTTTGATAGATAGGTTTCTATATCTCTTAAAGCTTTTGCATAGTTCATTTCTTCTAGTTTTTCAAGTATAGCTTTTATATCATTATCTATATCTAACTTTTGAAATTTCATGATTTGAAGCTCTATCACCTCTTCATCTTCTATGGCTATGCTAGATTTGATGATCTCTAGTCGTTTGAGTATTTGTGTCATTTGGTTTTGTTCCTAAAATATTTCGTCTTCGTCGATATCTATTTGTGGTATTGCATCATATTCGCCTATGTCTGTTTGCGGAGGTGGATTTTTGGCATACGGATTCGTACCACCTATATAGTCACTAAGCAATATCTCTTTTTTCTTTGCTTTATATACGGGATGGTCTTGCGGTACAGCCTCAGGCATCTCTTTACTATCATTTACAAAAGAGAAATATTCATAAGCCCCATCAGAGCAGTTATAATATCCATCTGGTGTCCAACAGAGCCATTCACCTTCTTTAAATGTTACATAAGAGCAAAGGAGCTTGTCACTACTTATCTCTCGTAGTTCGATTATTATATCTTGGATTATACTTACTCTATATTTTTTATCTGTAGTTATGTTTTCAGATTTTACCAAATCATCATATTCCTCAAATGTAAGTAACTCTTTACCGCTATTAATTTCCCATAGTTTGTTGTTTTCATCATAGCTAGCACAATATACTATATATTCCCCATCAGGAGTTATAGCTACGGAGAATACCCAACTCCCCTCAAATGTTCGCACCTTATTACCACTACTTATCTCCCATAGCTTGATAGTTCCATCATGACTTCCACTTACTATATATTTCCCATCTGGGGATATGACTACAGAATTCATTCGACAACTATGCCCTTTGAATATTTTGAGCTCCTTGCCACTACTTATGTCCCATAGTTTGATACCGTTATAATAGCTTTCACCACTTACTATAGTTTCCCCATTAGCAGATATAGCTACAGAAATTATATTGCCCCTATGACCTTTAAATGTTTGTAGCTCCTTACCACTACTTAACTCCCATAATTTGATAGTTTCATCAGAACTTCCACTAATTATATATTTTCCATCAGCAGATATTACTACTGAGTTTACACTACAACTATGCCCCTCAAATGTTCGCAAACATTTTCCACTACTTATTTCCCAAAGTTTGACTGTTTGATCCAAGCTTCCTGAGACGATATACTTCCCATCGGGGGATATAGTTACAGAGTTTACATAACTTTTATGCCACTTGAATGTTCTCACTTCCTTGTCCCTGCTCATTTTCCATAGTTTAATAGTTTTATCATCACTTCCGCTAACTATGTATTTTCCATCTGGAGACATGACTACTGAGGTTACTTTATCCTTATGCCTTTCAAAAGTTCGCACTTCTTTACCACTACTTATCTCCCATAATTTGATGGTTTTATCCCAACTTCCACTAACTATATATTGCCCATCAGGAGTTATGGCTACTGAAAGAACCCTATTACTATGCCCTTTAAATGTTCGTAGTTCCTTGCCACTATTGATTTCCCATAGTTTGATAGTTTTATCATAGCTTCCAGCACTTACGATGTATTTTCCACAGTGTGTAATAGCTACAGAACTTACACCGCCACTATGCCCTTCAAAAGTTCGGACATCTTTACCACTACTTATCTCCCACAATTTTATGGTTTTATCAGAGCTACCACTAACTACGAATTTCTCATTTTGGGTAATGGCTACGGAATTTACATTACCACTATGCCCTAAACCAGATGAAAATCTAAAGTTCTCAAAGCTCTCAATTAGCTCTTTACTTGGACGATTTGCTAGTAAACTATTTGTAATATTAAGTAAACTTTTTGATTTGGTTAGTGCTAGTTTTGCATTTTTGTTTGTGGTTGTGAGGTTGTTTTTCATTTTTTAAAGTTTCCTTTCCTTTCAAACATACATAATATTGAGGTTATCATATAGATTCACTCTACTAAAAATACTTATATTTGTAGTTATCTGTTCAATATATTGATTAATAAGCCTATACTTATAATCTATTTCATCTTGACTTGCAATATTTGGAGTTAGAAGACTATAAGATGTAAAATGCAAAAAAGCACTAGTCATCTCATAGTTTAACTTGTACTCTTCTTCTAGTCCAACTGCCTCTGCTTTTTTCTGCCAACTTCGAGTGTCTTTTAACATTTTTTGAAAAATCTGTGTGTGTGTTGGACTCTTTTACAAAAATAACTTTTAAACCATTGCTCTTTTGATAGCTGTTTTGCTTTTTCTAATTTTAAAGATTGAATTTCTTTCAATTTGTTTTCATATTCTTGTAAAGTGTCTTTTTCGAACATTACAGATAAAGCATCAAAACCATAATTATTAAGTTGATTCATAAAAATAGTTATGTCTTTTTGTGCTTCTTTTTTTAGTTGTTGAAATGTTTTTTCGTTTTCTTCCATAATTTTTTTTGTTGCTTGAAGTCTTTTTTCATTATCATTTGATTGTGTTGAATATTTTGATCTATTTTGTGTAGTCTGTACGGAATATTCTTCAGCATATTTTTTTAAAATTTCAATTTCATATTTAAGTCGTTGAATTATTAGATTAATTTTATTTTCTTGCTGATTATATATAGCAAAATATATCTTAACAAAGTAATTCTCTTCCTTGAGCAAAAGCTTAGTAATTATCAATGTTTCTAATATATATCTAGTTGTCGAAGCTAGTTTATGTAAATCATTATTGGTATTTAATAATTCATCGATAATATGGATTAGTTTATCAACCAGAGTTATTGATAAATCATATTGTATATGAGTTTCTTCAGAAGTTGCTAAAATGCTCTTGTTCTTTACTAATTTTGATTTCAATTCATTTAAACTATCTTTTTTTATCAAATCCGTCTCCTATAATATTATAAGCAAACATATTATATGTTTTGCCATCAGTTGGAAGTACTCTATTAAAATACTCTTTAAGCCATAAATATTTACTTCTTATTTTTAAATTTTTTTCTTTCAAGCCTTTATCAATAATCTGAGAATAAATCTTTACTGTTTCCATTTGATCTGATTTGGCTTCATCCAAGTTAGTTTCATTTCCTATAGATATCATCGGTGGTAAATCTTGTAGCGAAGCAATATAATTTACAAAATACCATCCATCAAAATCTTTAGAAACAATATTTAAATTATTATCGTTATGCATCAATACTATGTAACTAATAATATCATCACTAATAACATCTTCTGCAAATATTACTCTAGGGTAAATAGCAATCTCTTTTTCTAGCTTTGAAGCTTCTGCTATCCCTTTACCTAAAATAAGATTTTTACCTAAAAAAGTATATTTTGATGTAATAGCACCTCGCAAAAGCAATCCATACTTTCTAGCAAAAAAATGATAAACCTGCGAAATTGTCAGCGATAGTAAATAAATCATTGGACCAGATAAATTTTTCTTTGTGCAATTTCCATTGTATTTGATTGTTATCACAAATGTATCTGAAATCCAAGTGTAATCATATTGAATACCATTAAGCTCATCAGGTAAATTATATTTGTTCAAAAAAGAAATTTTTTCATATTTAAAATAGTTTATAACTTTTTCAAAATCTTGCATAAATTCTTGTGATTCTTTGTCATTAGTTATTTTATTTTCAATATGATTTGAAAATCCAAGTACATCTATAAATGCAGTATATTTTATTTCTTTTGGCATATTTTTATCCTTTTAAAAATTCTTGTTTTTCTTTAAAGTCATTTTTTATTAACTCTATAAAATTTTCTATCTTTTTTTGATTTTTAGTATAAAATCTCTTTTGTGCATCTAAGAGCAACTCCTCTTCCTCGGTAGTTGGTGACTCGTTATAATTGATTCTTCTGCTATCGCTAAGAGTCATAAATTCAGCTTCGTACAAGTCAAAAAGCTCTTGATATGCCGTATCTAATTTTTTGCTCATATAAAAAATATTTTCTTGCATCACATGAAATATTTGCCTTACAATAGGTACATATACAGAATAATCTGTTTCATATTGAATGATTTTTGCATGAGGAATTTGTAAACCAATTTGATGTTTTTGTTGATTATAATTGATTGCCAATAAATACAACTTCTGGTAAATTTCTATCTCTTTTGAAAATAACTCTTGCTGCTTATTTAGTGTGATTTTCTGTAAGATTTCTTTTTCTTTTAAAGATAATTCTTTTCCTCTAAGTATTGATGTAATTATCATTGTTGTAATTGGTGTTGCTATTGCTATTAAATTTATAATACCTTGTATATTTTCATCTATCATTTTGTTTTATCCTTTCTTTTTAAAATTCTAAATCCTACCAAACCAAACATCCATATTTTGTCTAAACTATTTTTTATCTTCAAGCTGTATATCTAAATTTCCATCAAGCGAGACCATCGCATCTTGAGTTTGTTGTAGGAGTATTTCTAAAAATATATCTACTATCTCATATTCACCTTTTTGTACTTTTTTGATGATTCCCATATTTTCTAGTGACACATGGGTGTTGTAGAGTGCTGCTGAGCCGATGTTTGATTTGATGTTGTTAGCAACAATCTTGATATCACTATCGTTCAGCGTTAAAGCCTACTCTTTCATAATCGAACCCATACCATGGATATTTCTTATTTTAGTTTTTTTATAAATAAATATCTATATGAGATCTTTTAATCAATCCCACATGCCAACATTTTTAAATTTTAATGAAAATTGATCACACTGAGGACATAAGCTGTTTTCACTACTAAGCTTTAAATCTTCCCAATTAAAAGAGGTTTCATCTAAGTTTTTCACAGCAAAAGTGTTATTATATGGAACAGTATCGCTACTCTTACAGTTGATACAAACAATTATCTCATCATACATATTTGCCATGAAAAGAGATTTACAGTTCTTACAATAATTTGGAAAATTATTCACTGTAGTATGACAATACATCCCTCCACCTAGCTTTATTTTTGGAGTTTTAAAACCACATTCGCAGTCTGCAACTACTTTACATCCCATAGATAAGTCCTTTTCATATCGATAGTTAATTGTATTACCTTTGCTTGGTATTTAAGTTGTAGTAATACTTTAAGCAATAAGATAACCTGATATAGCAACTAAACACAACATTATCCAATTACTCCTTAACAATAATTATGTCCAACTATTATTTGCTATTTATTTGTTGTTGTAACCAATTTTACTCAAAATGATAGACCTTTTAGCATCCTCAAAAGTAGAGAAAGAGTTGAGTTACTTGATGATTTAATTGAATCTGGATTTATTGTAAAACAGATTGAGGAAAATTCATACTACTATAAATTAGCGAGTTAGACAGTTAGACAGATACTCTCTGTATATAACTACACAAATATTATATATGGAGGGTGTGTCTAATTTGTTTAATTCACACCTGCTAACTTAGCATATAAAGTTCCTATGACTTAAATTTATTTTTGATATAGTCTATAACAAATAATAAACCTATAAATAAACCAAACACAAGTCCTATTAATACACCTGGGTCATCAAAACTTTTTGGATTTGTGGCTAATTCTTCAAGGTGAACTTCCATACCTGCATCTGCAAACAAGACTTAACAATATATATGTTCAACTATTACTTACTTTTGGCACACAAAGTACTCAAAAGAGTTTTCTGTGCTCCACAAAGTGTTCAAAAAGTTAAAACTGCAAAGTTCCATAAACCTTAAGGGATTATGGAGCAAAACAAGTGACTTTCAAATCAGACATTTAAAGCTTCATCTAATCTTTCTTTAAAAAATATAGCCTGCTGTAAAAGTGTTAAATTTCAATTCCAAATAGACATTCTCCAATATGCACATAATCAAAATAATGCTTTATTTTTACCTTTTAATGTTCATTAGATTGCTATGTATTTTTACTAATAAAAGTACTCTAAAACTTCCAATAGAAGTGTTATAGCCTCAATGAATGATATGAAAAAACAGATTGGGAGTTATTTGGAAAGAGATGATGATATTTGCCAAATAAATAAAAAACTGAATAGAACTCCTTATAAAGCTATTGGCTATAAGTATCCTGTAGAATTATTTAATGAAATGCTAAAAGCAAAATGATCTCATAATACATTTCGTAATTTATCTCGTAAAAAAGAGACTAATTAAATTTAGAACATCTTCTTAAATTCCTAAAAATTAGCACTATTAGCCATTATGTTCCTCATAATTTATCTCGTAAAAGTTGCAATAAAATAGAGAAAATAGATATAATGACATCAAGGATGGATAAAATGTTAATATCTCCAATTATGCCTTATGACCTAAAAGGGCAAATAAAACCAGAATTGTTAGAACTTGCAGAGAAGGTATGCATTGAAAGTGCAAAGATCGCAAGCGGATACAATCAACATGTTGTCAACGCTTTTCGAGATGTTTTACGTATCACTAACAGCTACTACTCAAATAGGATCGAAGCTGAGAGTACACACCCTATAGATATTGAAAAAGCTATGCTCAAACAGTTCTCTGAAGATTCAAAACAAAAGGCACTTCAAGAGCTTTCGGTTGCACATATCAAAACACAAAAGTTTGTTGAAAGCTATTCTATGCAGGATAGTG
>NZ_JALOAA010000064.1 GCF_023229025.1 Sulfurimonas sp. | reverse complement strand
TACTTCTTGCTCCATTTGATGGTGTCGTATATGAAAAAAGCGTAGAAGTAGGGGATGTTGTAACAGAGATGTCGCCAAAAACAGTCTTAAAACTCCAGAGTAAAAGTGAGAGAAAGCTTGTTTTAGAGTTTGACCAGAAGTATTGGCAGGATGTAAAAGCGGGAGATGTATTTAGATACATGGTTGATGGAGACAAGACCCAGCACAGAGGAGTTATCTCAAAAGTTTATCCACATGTAGATAAGCAAAGCAGAAAGCTTAGAGCAGAGGTTGAGGTGACAAACTTTACCACGGGACTCTTTGGTGATGGCTACATTGAATTTAAAAAGTAAACTATAATGTATAAATTAGCAGTCAAAAGACCAATTGCGACCTTAATGTATGTCGTTACATTAGTTATATTTGGGCTTATGAGTTACAAGTCAATGCCATCAGCCCTTTTTCCCAATGTTGATTTTCCGATTGTAACAATCCAGACAAATTACCCAGGTGCAGAAGCAGGAACTATAGAGTCGCAAGTCACCGATGAGATAGAAGATGCAATATCAAGAATCGGCGGAATCGACAGCATAATCTCAAGCAGCAGCGATGGGGTCAGTATTGTGACTGTTAAGTTTTTTTTAGAGCGTGATATTGATGAGTGCGCAAATGATGTAAGAGATAAGGTCTCGGCGGTAAAACTTCCAAACAATGCGCAGACTCCGCTTATAAGTAAGCTCGATATAGGTTCTGCGCCTATAATAAATATATTTTTAACTGCAAAAAATGATAGTTTGAAAAATCTTATGCTTTTTGCGGATGAAAAGGTTAAACCATCAATTCAAAAGGTAAACGGTGTCGGGGCGATTAACATCGTCGGTTATAAAGATAGAGAGATAAAAATATTTCCGGATGCAAAAGAGCTAAACAAGTATGATATTACAGTTGCAGAGCTAAACTCGGCAATCTCGCTAGAGAATGTAAAGATAGGCGGCGGAAAGCTTATAACAAAAAGAGATGAATTTACCATAAAGACTAAAGCTGATGCACTAACCATTGAAGAGCTAAAAAACATAAAGATAAGGGACAATATAAGGCTAAGGGATATTGCAGTCGTTGAGGACTCTTTGAGTGATGCTAAAAGCTATGCTTCATACAACGGAGCAGAAGGTGTCATGCTGGAGGTTCAAAAAATCTCCGGAACAAATACGATTGATATTATAGAGCAGGTTAAAAATATAGTTCCGCAGCTCGAATCAATGGCAAAAAATAGATTTGAGGTAAAAGTACTAAACGACACTTCCCCTTTTATAATAAACTCACTAAAAGATGTGGAGTTTGACCTTATATATGGCTCTCTTCTTGCAGCAATCATCGTTTTTGTATTTTTAAGAAACTTCACCATCACATTAGTCTCGGCACTATCCATCCCCGCTTCTATTTTAGGCACTTTTGCTTTAATGAACTTCATGGGATTTGATTTAAATAAGATGACGCTTATCGGGCTTACCCTTGCCATTGGGATTATTATAGATGATGCGATAGTCGTCATTGAAAATATCTACAAAAAGATGGAAGGCGGCATGAGCAAGTTTGAGGCGGCTTATGAAGGTACAAAAGAGATGGCTTTTACCATCTTAGCTATCTCGGCGATGCTTTTAGCCGTATTTATCCCTGTTTCGTTTATGAGTGGAATAGTCGGCAAGTTTTTTGAGAGTTTTGCCATGACGGTGGGCTTTGCAATCATAATCTCATACACTATCGCACTTAGTTTTATTCCAAGCCTTAGTGCAAGGGTTCTAAAAAGTAAAGAGAGTAGATTTTATGATCTTAGTGAGCCAATTTTTAAAGCTTTAGAGCGTGCTTATGAGCTGATACTGAGATTAGTTCTGAGGTTTAAAGCGACAGTTTTGGTTTTGGTGGTGATAATATTTTTTGCTTCGCTATCTCTGTTTCCAAAAATAGGTATGGATTTTATACCAAAAGAGGATAAATCTGAGTTTGAGATAAAAATAAAAGCTAACACGGGTATATCTCTTGAGGAGATGGTTCGTAAGTCTAAAGAGGTCGAGGATTTGGTAAGAGAAAATCCAGATGTAGAGTACACAACTCTTAGTGTCGGATACAACACAAGCCAAGAGAAGCATAAGGCTCTAATATATGTAAAGCTAAGTGATAAAAGCAAAAGAGAGTTAAATCAAGAGGAGATTATTCAATATTTTAGAAACAAGTTGGAGATTTTTAAAGAGGATATGTTTATAACCGCTTCAGCAATCCCAGATATAAAGGGAGCAGGTGCTTCAGTTCCATACCAAATTGTCTTAAAGTCAGACTCATTTAAAGATTTAGAGACGGCAAAGAAAAATTTAGTTGAGTATCTCTCAAAAAAAGAGGGGTTTGTTGATATTGATACGGATTTGGATGAGACAAAACCGCAGATAGATATAAATATATTAAGAGAGAATGCTTCTGCAATGGGTGTCTCGGCGTCTGATATAGCAGAGGCGGTATCAATAGCTTTTTCAAGTGATTTGGAGATTTCATACTTTGAGGAGAGTGGAAAACAGTATGACATCACGCTAAGGTTTAGTGATGAGCAGAGAGTCTCTTTGGAGGATATTAAAAAACTTCAAGTAAGATCTAAAGAGGGCAGGCTTGTCTATCTAGACGGGTTAGTTACATTTTCAAATAGTCAGACACTTGCAACTATAAATCATTACGATAGAGAGAGGGAAGTCACTGTTTTTGCAGATCTGTTCGGACTTGATTTGGGTGGCGCAGTATCTTACACAGAAGCAGAGATAAGCAATCTTTTGCCGGAGGGTGTTTCATATAGATTTACCGGATTTGCCGAAGAGATGGTAAAAACAGCAGAGGCATTTACGGTAGCGATTGGACTTAGCGTTATTTTGATGTTTATAATTTTGGCAATTTTATATGAGTCGATTGTTCAGCCTGTAATCATAATGGTCTCACTCCCTCTTAGTATAGTCGGTGTTATGTTAGCGCTCTATATCTCGGGGCTTCAATTTAGCCTTTTTGTTATGATTGGCTTTATGCTGCTTATGGGAATGGTAGGAAAGAATGCGGTACTGCTTGTTGATTTTGCAAATCATGCCCTAGAGAGCGGTAAAAATGCCGATGAAGCATTAGTAGAAGCGGGAGAGAAGAGATTAAGACCGATTTTAATGACAACATTTGCAATGGTCTTTGCAATGTTACCGCTAGCACTTGGAGATGGACTAGGAAGCGAGACTAAAGCACCAATGGCAATCTCTATAATAGGCGGGCTCTTAAGCTCAATGGTTTTAACCCTGCTTGTCGTTCCAGTTATATATAGATTAATTTATCCTCTTGATAGATGGTTTAAAAAATTCTATGAGTCTAAATCGATAAAATTGACAAATTCAACTTAGATTTAAAATAAAAATATAAAATAGAGTAACTATTCACTTGAGTAGAAAAAACTAAGGAAAATTGTATGAAAATTCTATTGATGCTCTTATCGTTGTCTGCATTTGCTTTTGGACATACGACTTTTTTACAAAATAGTGGGTTTAGCAGTGGATTTTTACATCCTATGGGTGGTTTAGACCATGTGCTGGCTATGATTGGTGTCGGTATGATTGCTTTTTTTGCATCAAAAAGAGGGTATCTTCTTCTGTTTGCTTTTGTCACAGCTATGCTTGCCGCGGCAATATTTGGCTTCATTGGTGTTAAGATACCTTTTGTTGAGGAGGGGATACTTCTATCTATCGCCGTCGTTTTTGCATTTTTAGGTTTTGCGAAGAAGATATCTATAAAGATTATAGTAACAGTAGTTGCATTTTTTGGATTGTTTCACGGTTTTGCTCATGGAGCTGAATTTCAAAGCGGTAGTTTTGCAACTTACATGTTAGGATTTACTCTATCTACACTTTTTCTTCATCTGAGTGGTATCGCTTTGGCGTACGCATATACCAAGAGTGCTAAAACAGATGCCAAGTGTGTTGTAGAGAAAGAGTATGTGTAAAGATTGCGGCTGCAGTATTGTAGAAGATGTCCACTCTCATGATGGTAACCATTCACATGACCACCATCATGAACATCTGCATGACAACCCACAGTTAAATGACCCTAAAACTATTTCTGTAATTACAAAAATATTAGATAAAAATGATCAAGAAGCAGGGCATAACAGAGAGCATTTTAACTCTCAAGGAGTTCTTTGTATAAACCTGATGAGTTCTCCGGGAAGCGGAAAAACTGCTCTGCTTGAGGCTTTGTCAGATTTGGATGAGTTTAAATTTTCTGTAATAGAGGGAGATTTACAGACAAGCCGTGATGCTGATAGATTAAAAGCAAAAGGGATAGAGGCTCATCAAATTCAAACAGGTTCAGCTTGTCATTTGGATGCGTTTATGGTGCACAAAGCGCTTCATCACATGGACTTGGGTAGTGTGGATGTCTGTTTTATTGAGAATGTCGGAAACCTAGTTTGTCCTGCTAGTTATGATGTTGGAAGTCACTTAAACATAGTTCTTGTCAGCATTCCAGAAGGCGAAGATAAAATTGCAAAATATCCGGTTATGTTTCGCCAAGCGGATTTGATTTTATTTACCAAAACAGATTTGCTCCCATATTTTGAGTATGACATGCAAAAAGAGAAAGAGATGGCAAGAAAGTTAAAGCCAAATGTTGACATACTTGAAGTTAGTACAAAAGATGAAGAGAGTGTTAAAAAAGTTTCCGAGTGGATTAAGTTTAAAATGAGAATGAGATAATGTGCCTCTCAATTCCTAGCAAAGTTGTTAAAATAGATAAGCAAAATGAAGTGGCAACGGTTGATACGATGGGCGTTCAAAGAGAAGCCAGCTTAGCACTTGTTGGCGAAGAAGATATAAAAATAGGCGATTATGTACTTCTTCATATCGGGTTTGTTATGAACAAGATAGATGAGAGTGAGGCTCTTTTGAGCCTTGAAGCATTTGAAAAAATAATTGAGATAATAGACGAGGAAGAGCCGCTTTAATGAAGCAATTAGAGCTTAAAAATCTCTATGATGATTTTAGAGATGCCACCACTATAAAAGCCTATGCAAAAATTATAAACGAAGATGCTGCGAAGCTTAAAAATCCCATAAATATCATGGAAGTTTGCGGCGGACATACGCATACCATCATGAAGTACGGACTTCCTCAACTTCTGCCATCAAACATCAAGTTTATCCACGGTCCCGGATGTCCTGTCTGCATTATGCCAAAAGAGCGAATAGATCATGCCTATGTTTTGAGCATGACAGAAGATGTGATTTTGGTAACTTTAGGCGACATGATAAAAGTGCCGGGAAGTAACGGAAGCCTCCAAGATGCAAGAAGCAAGGGCGCTGATGTTCGTTTTGTGTATTCACCCTTAGAGTGCCTAAAAATTGCAAATGACAATCTAACTAAAAAAATCATCTTTTTTGCCATAGGTTTTGAGACAACAACCCCCATGACAGCGGCTCTTCTTGACGCAGTTATAAAGAAAAACATTAAAAATATCTACTTTCACATAAACCATGTAACAGTTCCAGAAGTCATGCGTGAGCTAATAGACTCCAGAGACATACATGTAGATAGTTACAACAACAAAATAGACGCATTTTTAGGACCCTCTCATGTAAGCGTAATTAGTGGAAGCAAGATATATGAAGAGTTTGCACGAGATTATAACCGCCCAGTGGTAGTTTCAGGATTTGAGCCTGTTGATGTTATGCAGGCAATTAGTATGATAGTCAAGCAGTTTATAGAGGGTAGATGCGAGCTTGAGATAGAGTACAAAAGGCTAGTAACTTATGAGGGAAACCTAAAAGCACAAGAGCTAATAGAGAGATATTTTGATAAAAGAGACCTCTTTAAGTGGAGAGGTTTAGGAAACATACCAAAAAGCGGACTAAAACTAAAGCCAGAATTTAAAGAGTATGACGCTGAGGTTATCTATAAAGAGACTCTTCCAATAGGCGAAATAGAAGACCACAAACTCTGCATCTGCGGAGATATACTAAGAGGAATAGCAAACCCACCAGAATGCACCATCTTTGCAACTGCATGTAAACCAACAAGCCCGATAGGAAGCTGTATGGTAAGCAGCGAGGGCGCATGTGCGGCTTATTATAAGTATGGGAATTTGGTGTGAACAAAACCATAACCCTTGCACATGGAAACGGTGGTGAAGAGAATAATGAACTTATCTCTAAAGTATTTTACAAAGCCTTTAAAAATGAGATACTCGACAAAAGCGAAGATGCGGCTATTGTCCATAATGGGGAGCTTGCGTTTTCTACCGATAGTTTTACGGTCTCGCCTCTCTTTTTTGCAGGAGCGGACATTGGTAAACTTGCGGTTTGTGGTACATGTAACGATTTGGCTATGATGGGAGCACGACCGAAGTATCTTACATGTAGCGTGATTATTGAAGAGGGTTTTGAGACTAGAGAGCTTGAGCGGATTGTGCGGAGTATGAAAAAAGAGCTTGAAATTAACGGTGCGATTGTTGTAGGGGGCGACACTAAGGTTGTGCCTCGTGGGAGTGTTGATAAGATATTTAT
>NZ_JALOAA010000063.1 GCF_023229025.1 Sulfurimonas sp. | reverse complement strand
GAGATTTTATCCACTCCTCGATTATTTCATTTAAAAGCAAAACCGAAGGCTCCCCTTTTAACTCTTTTTTATAGTAAAGAACCTCTTTTTTACCTTTTAGCGCAGAGCCTATCTCTTTAATATCTAAGCCACATTTTTTAGCAAAACCAAGTGCTGCCGGTGTTGGAACTCCATCTCTGTATGCAACCTCAAGGGGTGCTCCAAAAAACTCCTCGCTGCTATCGTCTTGGCGCGTTTTAAACTCTCTGTGCCATAATACAAGTCGACGAGGTGTATAGTAGAACTCAAAATCACACAAAAGCAAATTTTTCTCTAAAATATCAGCATACTTCTTTTCAATATTTTTTAACTCTTTTAAAAGCGGAATTGCAGGAAGCTCTTCAACACCGATCTCAATTAGTAATGGTTTAATCATAAACAGACTCTTTATTTCAATATTATTAACGCGATTTTATCTATATTATCGTTAAATACTTATAAAGAAGAGCCCTAAATTAAAGAAGTCTTAATCAAAACAGATAAACAATTAGTGGTGTATTTTATAAATGATATTGTAGTTACAATGCCACATAAATTTAAAATAAAAGGATTTAAAAATGCCAAAAATCAATCGTTATATTGATATTGATACAGTTGAGAGAGAGAGTAAAAAAGATTATATTGACCGTCATTCACCGTTTATCCACTGTGCAGATACTGCAAAAGAGGGTGAGATGTTTAGCGTAACGGTAAAGATGGGAAATGAGTACTCTCATCCTGATGATTTTGATCACTATATTGCAAATATGTCACTATTTAACGGTGAGACTCTTTTAGCACGTGCTGACTTTGTACCCGGCACACTTGGAAACATTAAGGCTCATGCGACAGTTACATTTAACATTATTCCAACCGGAAGCAAACTTAAACTTACTGCTCAAGCATACTGTACAAAACACGGTGTTTGGGAATCAACTGAGAAAGTTGTAGAAGTAACTAAATAATACTTTATATTTTATCAAGAGAGACTCTCTTGATAAAAACACCAATTATACTTATCAATTTTGACTCTTTTTTCTTAACTCAACCGAGGGCTCATCAATGTAAAAGCCTTGCGAGTAATCTACCCCTAGTTTTTTTATCATATCCATGACAACACTTGAGTGAACATACTCTGCTATTGTCTTAATGTTTAATTTTCTGGCAAAATCAACTATTGTCTCAACAACAAAAAGTGCATTTTGATCCACATCTATATCTTGTACCAAAGAGCCGTCTATTTTTATAAAATCGGCATTCATTCTAGTTAAATACCCAAAGTTTGAATACCCGCTGCCAAAATCATCTATGGCAATCTTTGCGCCATGTCTCTTTACTTCGGATATAAAGCGTTCAACTTTCTTAAAATCTTCTATTGCATCGGATTCTAGAAGTTCAAATATTACTCTCTTAGATGCTTTTGATTTTTTTAATTTATCAACAATGAAGTTAAAAATCTCGCTGCTCATTATATCTTCTATAGAGAGGTTTATGCTAAACTCAAATTCACTATCTTCAAATGTTTCAAATGACTTATCGATTATAGTTTTTGTTACTATGTTGTAAACTTTTATCTTCTTTGCAATAGGTATAAAAAGAGCAGGAGCTAATATTTTTTCATTTTTATCTACTATTCTGGCTAAACACTCATACTTTTTTACCTCTAATGTTTTAGTATCGACTATTGCCTGATAGTATGGCATTATTCTTAGGTTTTCAACCGCATCACGCACAACTCCGGAGAGCTTTAGATTTCTCTTGTACTCATTTTCAAAATTCATTCTATCTTCATATATCCAATATTTTGCACCTATCTCTTTGGCATATTTTAGTGCCATTGCAACTTTTGAAAATATGTTTTTACTATCTATATTTGAGGAAGATGCCAAAGTAAAATCAACATATATATTTATATCCTGATAGACAATTTTAATATTTTTTATCTTCTCATAAAGAGATTCTAAGTAATCCTTTAGTTCATAAAATCCCATCTCTTTATCTATGATAAAAGCAAACTCATCGCCTGATAATTTATAAATATGATACTCCGGAATACTCTTTTGAAGATATTTTCCGACCTTTTCTATTACATAATCTCCAACTATATAACCGTAGAAATTATTTATTGTCTGAAAGTTATCTATGTTAAAAACAACTAAGGAAAAATCTTTAATCTCATCTAAATCATTTCTAAGTTTATATGTATTTGGAAGGTTAGTGAGGTGATCTGTAAAATATCTGCTAAAGAGTTTATTTCTATACTCTTTTATATTTAGCTCATTTTTTGTTGTTTGTATATATAGCTCTCTGGTTATCTCATCGCTAATCTCTTGGGCATTCGTCTCTCTTTTTAGAGAATAAATCGTTAACTGCGTGCTTACTTTATCTTCATGCTTTAACAGAATAACTTTTGCATTAGGAACTATTTTATTTAACTCACTTTTTAAGCTTTGAACCAAAACAGTATTGTGAATAAAAGAGATTATGTGGATAAGTATATTATTATCTTTTAAGTTCTCAATATTTCTAATTATATTTTGAATTTCCCGCGAAGACTCTAATTTAAAACTGTTAATATCTAATACTTTGTTCTCAAGATTCAAATTGTTCTCCAAAAATACTTTTCAACATTCTATCAAAAGTTTATAAAGTAGATTTTAACCACTCTTTAAATATACTCACATCTTTATAATTTATATTTTAAAAGGTTGCTATTGAACTCTTTTCAAAATCTACTTCTCTTGCAGAATTTATATCGGCTTAAAGCTCTTGGGTTTGAATATATTGATTCATTTTCTGCAAATCAGACAAGTTTAAATGAAAAATCCAATACCCTTGATGAATTAAGAAAAAATATCTCTACATGCCATCTCTGTGACTTAAGCAAATCGAGAACTCAGAGTATGAGCGGCTATGGAAATCCAAATGCAGATCTCATGATAATAGACTATACAGTCTCTTACAACGAGGATAACACAAACTCATACTACTGCGGCAGAAGCGGTGCAATGCTAAAAGATATGATAGAGAATGTTTTAGAGCTAAAGATACAAGATATCTACTTTACACATGCCATAAAGTGCAAACCGTTAAACTCAAATACTCCATCAAGCTCAGAGTGGGACTCTTGCAAAAACCATCTGTTTTCACAAATAAAGTTTATTAAACCCAAGGTAATTGTAACTCTAGGTAAGGATGCTTATGCTAAAGTTACATCTGAAGATGAGAATTTTGGGAGTGTAAGAGGTCATGTTGTAAGCTTTAAAGATTACAAATTGATTCCGATTTATCATCCAAATCATCTCCTTAGAAATCCGGATGATAAAAAAATAACATTTAATGATCTTAAAACTATAAAGAGTTGTCTATGAAAAAAATATATCTATTAGCGATGTTGCTTCCCGCAGCACTATTTGCACAAAAATTTTTAATCTCAGATATTCCTCTTTCAAAAACATATATACAAAATTTAGATCCATACCCTTGTAACGAGGAGTGTTTGCAGGAGCATCTAGAAAATGGCTATATCTTCTCTTTTTTAGCTCATGCAGATAAAAAACTCCAAGATGATGTCTTAGAAGCAAGAAGAGAGGAGTACTTAGCTATATTTAACATAAAAAAAATCATCTCTGATAAGAGACTTCGTATTGCTCTGCTACTACCATATAAAAAAATATCAAGATATGCAGCTTCAACAACAAACGCTTCATTTGCCTACATGATGTCAAAAAATCGACCTTTTGAGCTAAAGAGCTATACGATAGAAGACGAGGGCCATGATGAGATTTTAAAAACATTAAAAAAGATACAAGAAGATGGTTTTTTCTATGTTATTGCACCGCTGACCCAAGAGGGCGAAGCGGTTGTCTCAAAAATAGATCCCGATATAAATATATATTTTCCAACCATAAACAAAAAAGATACAAAAAGCACTTCAAGCTACCTTCATTATGGAGGGATAGATTATAGAGCTCAAAGCGACTTACTTTTAAACGAATCAGGTTCGCCTCTAGTTATATTTTATGACCGTTCACCGGTAGGAGAGCAGCTGTCGGCGTATCAAGAAAATACTTTTAAGAGTAGATATGCGGAGCAGAGTATAGGCAGAAATGTTTTAAATACAAATCCCGATGAAGCACCGCTAGTTATTAAATTCTCTATCCCACAACAAACGACAAATCTTGAGAAACAACTAAAAGAGAATGAGAAGATAAACGGAGGATCATTTTTTATGAATACCCCTATTATTAAAAGCGGAATGATAATATCTCAGCTTACTCTTTATGATGCAAATGCTACAAACATACTCTCAACACAGACAAACTATAATCCTCTGCTTCTATCTATGACACAGTATCATGATAGAAAAAATATGCTAATTGCAAACTCTATAACCCAGAACAAAGATGTTTTAATTGAGACAAACTCACTCTTAGGAAATGACATAGTGTACGATTGGATAAACTATACAACAACAGTGGGAATAGACTATTTTTCTCATCTAATAAATGGAGAAAAGCGCGAATATGATATTGAGTACAAAGAGAATCAGATGCTCTACCCTATAAAATTAATGCGACCATCCGTCTCTCGGTTTCTTCAATATAGGTTAGCAGGAGAAGAGTGAATTTATTAGCTCGCTAACCTCTTTTGTTATTCTTTGAGGTTTGCCCTCAAAGTTTATATACGCTAACGTTATATGTAGTTTAAATATCTTTTTTTCATCTCTAAAAATAGTTTGCTCAAGCACAAAAGATGCAGCCTTCATCTCAAAAAGCTCCGTTTTTATCTCTAGCTCATCACCCAATTTTGCACTGCTTATAAAATCCGCCTCCACTCTTCTTGCTACAAAATGCCCACTCTGCAAAATCGGAGATAAACCTTTTACAAAAAATGCCTCACTTCTTGCACGCTCACAAAAGTTAAGGTAGTTTGAGTGATAAACCACTCCACCGGTATCTGTGTCTTCGTAATAAACTCTCAATTTCACTCTATATTCCCCTATTTATCGGCTTTTAAGCCACTATCAAAAATATTCGCTCCAAAATTCGCTCCAATTTTGGATATTTTTTCAAGTCTCTCGTTTTCACCTTTTTTAATAAACTTGGTGTAATACATCAAAGTTGTTTGAGCATCTTTATGCCCCAATGTTTTGCTTACCCAAGTTATATCTTCACCAGCTGCTATAAGCTGTGAAGCAAATGTATGTCTAAGATTATACAGTTTTCTAACTTGGATCTTATTTGCTTTTAAAACCTTTTTTAGTCTTACATTGATGATGTCATGGGAGTAAAATAGCTTTTTTTGATTGCTTATAAAAATATACTCATTATTGCTTGTTATTTTATACTGCTCTTTTAAAGCCATCTCAGCCAATGGAAGCATATCGATCTTTCTTTTACTGGATTGCGTTTTAACAGGACCTATTTTGCCATTTACTATTGTTTTATAAATATTAATTTGCTTTTTATTAAAGTCAATATCATTCCAACTTAAAGCTATTATTTCCCCTGGCCTGATACCGCTTGCATACATTAACATGATGAAGTTTTTTAGATAGCCATCTGCCTTCTCTAAAAGAGTTTTTATCTCAGCTTCTGAAAATGGAAAAATATCGTTTTCTTCATCATTATCGTGCATTGTAACCTTTTCGATCGTCTTAGGTGATTCAACCTTTCGTATAGGATTTGACTCAACTACCTCATTTTTAACTGCATAATCAAAAATACTAAGAAAAACAGAGCGATACTTTTGTACCGTTAAATGTTTAAACTCCTTAAGCAATTTATTTTGCCATTTTTCAATATCAATTGGTTTAATTAAATGCAGTAACTTATCTCCAAAATATGGCTTTATATGATTGTTGTAATGCCCTAAATTTCGTTTATACACATGAGAACGAACTTTATCTTTATGTACTATAAAGAACTCCTCTGCCCACTCTTGAACACACAAGTCTTCTTTTTGTACAAAAAGCTCAACCTTACCTGTCAAATATTCCACAATTGATGGAATAATCTCTCTTTTAACAATAATCAGATTTGAAGCTGTAGCCTCTAATCCTGTAGTTTTTTTCTTTAGAGGTTGCCCTTTTACTGGATAAAATGAGATCTGCCACTTATCATATTTTTCAAAAATCGTAAATGTAAAATCTAGGTAATTTACTTTTTCTCTTTTGTTTGATTTAGCCAACTTTCAATCCTTTCACAATATTCATAACTGATGGATGATATATCTTTTGTTTTTCTTTCTTCACATCATTATTAGTTTGTTTATTTTGTCTGTTTTTTCTATGTTCATAGAGACCTTGAGGTATGTATTCTACCTTGCCTTTTTCATTTATAAAATACTCTACTCCCTCTTGAAATTTACCGCTTTCTTTCCAATTATCAAGTGTTTTTTCGCACACACCAAAAAAGTTTGCAACACCTTTTTTTGTTTTGAAATCAGGAATTAGCAAGACCAATAACTCTTCTTGAGATTCAAGCTTTTGTAAAATAAGTTTTAAAACATTTTCTGAAATTTCCGACATATTTTCCTCCTAAACTATCTTTCTATCTATATTCATATTTGATGACTTATCC
>NZ_JALOAA010000062.1 GCF_023229025.1 Sulfurimonas sp. | reverse complement strand
ATATTTCCCTGCATATTCCACCATGAAACTACTTGACGGAGTTTTATATCATCATTTGCTGCATGGTGTACTTCATCTATAAGAATTGAAAGATTAGGAACGAGTGCTAATTTCTGTTTTAGCTCATTTTCTACAATCTCTTTATCTTCAAAAAAACCTGTTGCTTTGCTGTTTAAAATTACTTTTTCTGCATTTACTACAAAAATCTGACCAAAAGGGTTTGGTAGTATGTTGTTGACTTTTGCCGCATTTGGATTTACCGCAAGATTTGATTTTTTAGCTGTTTTTGGCACATCCAAAACATCAAATTTTAAAAGTTTTTTTATCCTTAGAGCATCACTATCTGGTAAAACCCAACTTCCATCAAAAGAGGCGATTGATTTTAGTGATGGTGCAATAGAATTTTTAAGTCCTGATGGTATGAGAATAAGAAAATTGTGAGCAAAATTTTTATTTTCTGGCTCATTAAGTGCAAAGTACAAATCCAAATAAATAAATGATGCCATGAGAAAAGTTTTACCAGCACCCATAGGAAGTGATAAAAGATAATCACTATAATCTACACCGTAAAATATCTGCTTTATTACCCTTTGACACTCTTTATTTGATATTTTATTATCATTTATATGTTTTGCAAGAGCAGGAAGCTCTTGTTTTGCAAATTGGTAAAGTGAAAGTTTTTGTATCTCTTGCTTTTGCAAAAGATATTTTGCAACCAAATCATCCGTATCAATTTTCTCTAAAAAGAAACCCTCTGAAAAAAGTTGCCATAAGGGTTTATTTTCCCCTTTTATCTTTAGATAAAGATAAATCTCAATCGCTTCAATTTGAGTTTGTCTTAGCTTGTCTTTTGTTTTTATATAGTTAATAATATCTTTAATACTACAATCAGAAGAAGATAACCATTCATCTTTTTGTGATTTTATAATTTTATATAACATTATTATCTTTCAAAGTTATAAATAATTGTACCATTATAGAGTTCCTAAGTGATTTATAATTTACTTTTTGATTATACAAAAATATTTTCTATTTTACTCATATCTAATGCTTGTTAGAAATGGAATTTTAATTGAGTTTAAAAAATAAAAAAAAAGAAAATATATACTATCTTTACATTCAAATATTATACTCTTTGGAAGCTTTCACATCCGCAAACTATCTCAAAATTTGATGTACTTACATCAGACTCTTTTACTAAAAAAGCTACCATAAAATCAGTTGGTTTTCTTATAATATATCTTTTTGCCACAGATGTTCCTAAAATATTGATAAACAGCTCTTCTAATTTTTTTAATCTACACGGCTATTTTTATATTTTTCATGATAGATAAGTGCGAAAACAGATATTAACTCATCCTCAATGATATAAACAACAGTGTATCCTTTAAATATTAAATCTCTAATGTTTTCATCATCATGGTAGATTGATTTTCTATGTTTATATGGCATGTGCAAAATATCTTTACATGACGCAATCAGCTCATCTTTAAATTTTCTAGCTGCAAGAGGTTTGTCTTTTGCTATGAATTGTAATTTCAATGCTAAGGAATCAATAAAATTCTCTTCAAATCTAATCTTCATACGCTTTTATAACCGCTTCTAGCTTTGCCTCTGTATCTTCTAGAGAGTAAAACTTAGCCTTAGCGCTTTTAATTTTTTCTGCTTGCATTGCTACAAATTTTCTATCTTCTTCAAAGAGTGCTTTTTGAACCTCTTTTTCAACTATTTTTTCAAAATCTTCACTTTTTAAAAGTATAAAATCAAGCTTATTGTTTTTTAAAATCCCTATTTTTTCTAACTCTTTTTTATACAACTTAGATGTGATTGTTGCAAAGTTTTTTGCAACTTCTGTTGCACTAAAGAGTTCGTTTGTATTGTAAGCAACCATAATTACTCCCTTTATTTTGCATATTATTTTACCTATTATACAAAATTTTTGCTAAAAATAATATCTATTTTAAGTTCTATAAAGCAAATGTTTTTTTGATTGCATTGTATTTAGATGTTCTTTAAAATCCATCATGCACTCAAAATATCCACAAACTCATTACCGTCTAATGCGCTTAATATCTTGCTATCTACCCTAATTGCAGACTCAATTACTACATTTTGAAGCTTTGAGATTATGGTGACTTTTAGCTCTCTGTTGCCTGGGTTTTGGCGTACTAAGTTATATAAATCATCTAAAATAGTCATATCGCTATCTAATCTAATTGCAAGGTTTATAACTCCAAGAGGCTGCTCTCTTACCTCTTTTTTAGTCTTTTTCGTCTCTTTTTTAGCCTCTTTGAGAGTCATTATCTTGCTAACACCGATTCTTGTAAACATCTCGGTGTGAGTTATCTTTGCCTTGATTGCTATTGGCTCACTTAAATTCATCTCTTGAAGCTGCTCAAGTCTATCAGCAAATAGCATTACCTCTATGTTCCCATGAAAATCCATAAGACTTACTATGCCAAACTGATTTCCTTTTTTGGATGTCTTCTTGGTAATTTCTTCTACTTTTCCTATGAAGATGGCGTAAGAGCCATCTTTTGCACTCTCTATCTCAGATGAGAGTGTATAATCAAGCTCGTCAATCTTCTCTCTATACTCATCAAGCGGATGACCTGAGACGTAAAAGCCCAAAGTCTCTTTTTCAAACTCCAAAATCTCTTTAAGCTCATACTCCTCCGAATTTGCCAAGTTAAGCTCAACATTTGTTATCTCCTCATCATCTCCAAAAAGACTGCCTATTGCATTTTTTCTAGCCATTGAGGCATCTTTTGCGGTATCAACAATCTTCTCAACCTGATCTAAAAGAGCCTTTCTTGAAAACCCAAATCTATCAAAACCACCCGCTTTTATAATTGACTCTATAACTCTTTTATTTACCTTTGAAGGTTCAATCTTATTTACAAAATCTTGAAGTGAGGTAAAATTACCACTCTCTTTTCTAGTCTCTAGTATCGATAAAACGGCCGCTTCTCCGACTCCCTTAATTGCTCCAAGACCAAAAAGAACAATCTCTCTATCATCTTTTGTAATTGCCGAAAACTCAAGTTGAGAGTCACAGATATCAGGAGGAGAGAGCTCTATGCCCATTCGCTTTGTCTCATCAATGTAGCGAACAACTTTATCGGTGTTGTCCTTATCTGAGGTTAAAAGTGCCGCCATAAACTCGTTTGGATAGTATGTTTTAAGCCAAGCCGTCTGAAAGGTAATCATCGCGTAAGCCGCAGAGTGGGATTTGTTAAAACCGTACCCCGCAAACTTCTCAATTAAATCAAAAAGTTTTGAAGCCTCAGCATAATCAAGACCTTGGCTTTGTGCACCTTTTGCAAACTCATCGTTATAGACGGACATATCTTTTTTCTTACCCATAGAGCGGCGGATAATGTCAGAGTAGCCAAGAGAAAAACCACCGACTGTTTGAACTATCTGCATAACTTGCTCTTGATAAACGATAACTCCATAAGTGTTTTTAAGTATAGGTTCCATGCTGTCAAATGTGTATGATATTGCTTGGCGCCCATGTTTACGCTCAATAAAATCATCAAGCATTCCAGACTCCATCGGACCGGGGCGATAGAGTGCTAATACCGCAATCAAATCCTCAAAACTATCGGGTTTTAGGCGCTTATTTAAATCCTGCATCCCAGAACTCTCTATCTGAAACATCCCTACCGTGTTTCCGCTGCGAATGACGTCATAAACCTTTGGGTCATTCTCATCTATCTCATGCCAGAGCACCTCTTTGTTGTAACGAAATTTTATAAGTTTAATAGCATTATCAATTACATCAAGAGTTTTTAGACCCAAGAAGTCAAACTTAATCAAGTCAACATCTTCAAGATAGTTAAGAGAGTACTGTGTTACAAAAACATCCTCGCCGGAGGGTTTGTATATTGGAGTTTTTTTCCAAAGTTCCTCATTTGAGATAACAACTCCCGCAGCATGAATCCCCGAGTTTCGCTTTAGACCTTCTAGCTTCTTTGCAAACTCCCAAACTCTTGCCGCATTAGCGTCAGCTTCTATAAGCTCTTGGAGCTTTGGCTCTTTTTGAAAAGCTCCTGCTATAAACTCTCCGTTTTTCTCTTTGCCGTTTAGTGTTATTCCCAACTCATCCGGAATAAGCTTTGCCATCTTATCGGCTTGAGAGAGCGGCATATCCAAAACTCTAGCTACATCACGGATAACCCCTTTTGCCAGAAGCGAACCAAATGTTATAATCTGCGCAACTTGATTTCTGCCGTATTTCTCTACAACATAGTCTATTACTTCGCCGCGGCGCGCTTGCATAAAGTCCATATCTATATCGGGCATGCTTACACGCTCAGGATTTAAAAATCTCTCAAAGAGCAAATCATATTTCATCGGGTCAATATCTGTGATATTAAGCGAGTAGGCAACAAGACTCCCAGCAGCACTTCCACGCCCCGGTCCAACAGCGATACCCATCTCTTTGGCAACTTTTACAAAATCCCAAACGATTAACATATATCCGGGGAATTTCATAGAGTTGATTACGTTCATCTCAAACTCTAATCTATCTCTATACTCCTGATGTCTCTGTGGCAAAACATGCTTGAGTCTCTCGCTTAAACCTAGCTCGCAGCGATAAACAAAATACTCAGCATCGTTTTTATCCGCCGCACTCTTCCAAGCTCTTATTTGCTCTTTGGTTGCATCATCACTCAGCGGTTCATCATCTTTATTATCAATATCAAGACCATCTGCTCTTGCATACTCTCTTGTAAATTTAAAGTTAGGAGGAATCGGGTCGCCTAGCTTTAACTCCAAGTTACACTTATCCACAATCTCTTGCGTATGTATAATTGCTTCGGGTATATCGGCAAAGAGTCTTGCCATCTGCTCGGGACTCTTTAGATAAAACTCATGCACGGAGTGGCGCATGCGGTTTGGATCATCATAGAGTTTATTCATCCCGATACACATAAACGCCTCATGATACTGTGCATCGCCTGGAAACGTGTAGTGTGTATCATTTGTAGCGACTACTTTTATATCTAGCTCTTTTGAGAGTTTTAGCACCTGCTCATCAATAAAGAGCTGATCGCCTATGCCATGACGCATAAGTTCAAGATAAAAATCATCACCGAAAATCTCTTTATACTCCAATGCTGCCGCTTTTGCACCCCCATACCCAAGTGCTCCGTTTTTAACATTTCTCTCATTTGATAGATTAAGATGCCAGTTTATCTCGCCTTGAAGACACGCACTTGTGCAAATCAACCCTTCGGAGTGTTCACGTAGCTCATTTTTGCTTATCCTTGGAAAGTAGTAAAAACCATCTATAAATGCTTTGGATGAGAGGTACATGAGATTTTCATACCCCTTCTGGTTTTTGGCAAAAAGACAGATATGAAAGCGCTGTTTTGTACTTTTGTCATCAATCGTCTCTCCGTTATGGATGTAGCCCTCCATCCCGATAATAGGCTTGATATCTGCTGCTCTCATCTGTTGATAAAAATCTATCGCACCAAACATATTTCCATGGTCAGTCATGGCAACGGATGTCATTCCAAGTTTTTTTACCTGTGATACTAAATTTGATAACTTGTTTGCACCGTCAAGAAGTGAGTATTCGGTGTGTAGATGTAAGTGTGTAAATGGTTGAGCGCTCATAAATGACCTATCTTTTTTAATTTTATTATAGTAAATTTGACTTAATTCTTCGTAAGGAAAAACTTCTATTATTTATAAATTGCTTCTATCTCTTCGTTTCTTTTTGCAGACTCTAAAATAAAACTCCTAAGCTCTTTATATCCTTGCATATAGTGCTCACTTTTAAAATATTTATGCGAACTCTTAGCGATACCCTCTTTAGAATTTACAAATTTCTCACCCTTTTTTAGATGAATATCCCGAAGATTTGCGCCGGCGCTATCAACTATTTTACTCCACTCCTCAAAACTATGCGATTGAAGATATATTTTGCTGCTTAAGTGGCAGACTCTGCACTCTTTTAAGTAAACCAACTGTCCTTTAAAGGTTGATGCGGCATTTAAAGAGGATTGAAATATAATAAATATGAGAAAAAACAAAAAAGATAGTTTTTTTACTAAAGCGTTGTTACTTTTGATACTCATGTATTTCTCTTAAAATTTCATTTTGTCTTTTAACGATAAATGCATTTAGCTTTAAAGCATCGTCACTGCTTGTAGATATTAAAAATATAATTTTGAGTATCTTCTCATCTTTGCTGATTGTTTTAAGATATTTTAAACCTAAATGCAACTCACTGCCCTCTAATAAAAGTTTTAAAGATTTTCTCTCTTTTAAAAACTCCTCCTCCTCACTGTTTTGTATTTTAATGCTAATGCCCTTCATGGATATATCATAAACCTCAAATTCACGTGAGCCTGCCTCAATAGTGCTATCTGCGCTTAATTTAACTCTCAGTCCGTCTCTTAAGTGCATATCGTTTTTTGAGAGATAGAAGTTCTTTATTGTAAAGAGGTTATTGTCGTTTTTTATTACATCTCCATGTAAAACCGAGGTTCCCTTTTTGGTATTTACCAATAGTAAAATATCTCTCCCTTCAAGTAGTGATATACGGTGTTTTGGCTCCACTAAGACCTCTATAGAGTCAGCATTTATTCTTATGATTTTGCCATAATTCTTTAGAGGAACTCCCTTGTAGAGGGTCAATACTTTTACTTTTTGTATATTGTTTAGCTTGAAATGTTTTGCAACTTTTTCGTCTATATATATCTTTTTGTTCAGATTAATTTTTTCGGGAGAGACTTTTGAAGCTAGAGAGCTGTTTATGCGTGAAAATGCAAATATATCAAAATCTTCATATCTATTATGCT
>NZ_JALOAA010000018.1 GCF_023229025.1 Sulfurimonas sp. | reverse complement strand
ACCCAAGAACTAAAGAGCAAAGACGCCACCATGTTCATCCACAAACTTTAGGGCGAAACATAAAAATAGCATCTCAAAAAGCAAAGCTAAACAAGCGTGTAACTTCACATATTTTTAGACACTCTTACGCTACGCATCTACTTCAAGCGGGAATTGATTTGCGAAGCATACAAGAACTTTTAGGGCATAAAAGTGTTGAAACAACTATGATATATACTCACGTGGTTTCTGAAATGAATAAGGCTAAAGTTGTCAGCCCTTTAGATTTTTGAGAGAAAACTATTTTTAAAGATAAACAGCTATAAAATCTTTAAAAAGTAGAAGAGCTATAGTGAGCAGTATTGAGCCGGTTATAAGGTAGATGGCATTTTTACTTATGAGAATATCAAAAAAGTTTTTTACTCCAAAGGCTCTGATGGTCATAACAAATCCTGCAAAACCGCCTATAGTTCCTGCAAGTGCCAGACCTGCCGCTCCCATCGGAGCAATAAGTGTAAGCGCAAAGATTATGTAAAACAGAAGCGAGAAGGTTGCTATCTTTGCGGCACGCATCTGCTGTTCATTTGCATATAACCAAAGCAAAAAAAGTTTTTGAAGTCCAAGCGGAAGAAGTCCTATCATGTACATCTGTAAAACAGCCGCGCTTTGGAGTGTGTCGTTTGCGCCAAAAGAGCCGCGTTCAAAAAGAAGCCAGATGATTTCATGTGAGAGTATGTATCCACCTATAGTGCTTGCACTAAGTAAAAATGCCAAAAACCAGAAAGCTTTTTGCATAAAAACTCTGGCTTTTGCCTCATCTTGATTTTTTATATATCTAGCAATACTTGGAAAAAGAGCAATGGAAGTTGCAATAGCAAAAAGTGCAAGAGGGAGCTGAAATATACGGTTTGCATAGTAGAGGTAGCTTATGGAGCCTGTTGCTAAAAATGATGCTAAAAAGGTATCTAAAAAAGCGCTTACTTGAGGAGTTGAGTTTCCCCAAATTGCGGGAAAAAACTGCTTTTTAAACTTCTTGCTCTCATCTTTTATTTTATGTGATTTCTCTTTTAAGCTCTTAAATCCTTTGCATAGCGGTTTTAAAAGCCCAAGTTGTCTTATGGCTATAACATGAGAGAGAAGCTGTAAAATTCCGCCAATAACGACACCAAAACTAAGATAATAAACTATCTCACCGTGACTCTTCTCAGCCGATAGATAAAGAGCTAAAATAAGTGATATATTTAAAAGAGCGGTTGAGAATGCAGAGGTAGCAAAATGGCGTTTATATTGTAGCATGGCACTAAGAAAGGTTACTACGAAAATGAGCGGCAGATACCAGAAGTTTATGGCAACAAATGGGGAAGCCAGCGCTACTGTATCTTCATCAAAACCAACTGCTATGATTTGTGTTGCTATTGATGGCAGGATATTTACCAAAAGCGTGATAAGAAGAATAATTGAGATAAAGATAAGAAATATATTTGCTGAAAATATTGATTTGTTTTTTGAATGGGCATAAGCCGGGATAAAAGCCTGCGTAAAAGCACCTTCGGCAAAAATACGGCGAAAAAGATTTGGAAGCTTAAAAGCTACAAAAAATATATCACTATATATGTTCGCACCAAGAGTTGAGGCGGTCATTAAATCTCTAAAAAATCCTAAAACTCTTGAGAACAAAATTCCAAAACTATTAGTAAATATTGCTTTAAACATGGGCTTCTTTTGCAGATATAGTGTTGCTTTTACAAAAGTTTAACAAATATTTGATTAAAATGGAGAGTTTAATTTTAAAAATTTTAATTTCAGGTATATAAATATGGCCCTATTTAACTCTAGTAGTAAAACAAAACAGCAGCAAAAAACAATCCGTCCAACAGTTGTAAAGACGCAAAACGTTGCTAAAGAGTTGATAGATATAGCAAAAAAAAACGGTGTTAGTACAAGCAATTTAGATTTTGTTATCTTAGATATACAGACATATACAAGAGTAAATAAAGACAAGGCTGAGTCAGAGTGGGAAGAGACAAGCACAGAAGAGCTTCACAAGTTAGATGACGCAACCGCAATTTTAAATCAAAATTTTGAGATAAAACAGGTTTATGAAGTTGAAATATTCTCAAAAGATGAAAATAATATTTTTAAAGACTTCCACGCAGCAGTCGGAGTAAATGCAACAAAGTGTAAAGTATATCTAAGCATAAAAGCAGGCTCAGAGGTCTCAACAAGCCCAAGATTTGAAGAAGAGTTTTTAAACTACATAAATAAGAGCAAAATAAGAGCAGGAATATTAGTCAATATTTTTGATGAGATGGTAAACGAGGTTGTATCTAGAATATCGGCACTTGCAAAAGTTGACGGAGTAATAAAATATGACAAGAATCAAACAATACTAATAGCAGAGGCATACGAACCCACCCCAACAATAGATGACGAACTCATAACCCATTACGACAAAAAGATTGAAGTAGGAAGTAATGAGCGCGTAGATCACTCTAAAAGAGGATTTATACATAGTGTTTTAGATGGTGATATCTTGATGGAGTATGTAAAACCAAAAAAGGGAAAAGCGGGCAGAAACTGTCGTGGAGAGTTTTTAGAGCCGCCTGAGCCTGAAGTACAACATGTACCGGATTTTAAAGTTGATGACACCATAGAGGTAGAAGAGAGTAAAGAAAATATTGTATATCGTGCAAAGGCAAGCGGATACATAAGTCTTGAAGGAAATACCTATCAGATAAAGTCTGAGATGGATGTTGGAGAGATTAGTTTTAAAACAACCGGATCTATTTCAACCGGATTGGAGTCTGATGTCTCGCTGAGTGTAAAAGAGAGTGACTCACAAAAAGATGCCATCGGAAACGGCATGGAGGTTGAAGTAAGCGAGATCGATATAAAAGGCAATGTCGGTCCAAACGCAAAAGTTCGCGCAAAGAGAGCAACAATAGAGGGGCAGACCCATCAGTCGTCCTATATAAAGGCAAATGATTTAATAATAAATGTTCACAAAGGCACAGCAGTCGGCGATAATATTAAAATCACACGATTAGAACATGGAAGTGTAGATGGAAAAAAAGTGGAGATTGTACAAGCTCTTGGCGGCAATATAAGAGGTAAAGATATAGATATAGGCATATGTGCTTCTCATGTTAAAGCTACCGCATCAAGGCTAATTGAGATTAAAAAACTTCAGGGAAGCGAAAATGTCTTTACAATTGATCCGCTAATGCAAAAAGATAAAAAAGAGGGACTAGGCGAAAACAAGGATGAAATAATTCAACTTCAAGCCAGCGTAGAGGATATAAAAAGTGAGATACAGAAGTACGAGAAGCTAGTCAGAGACAATACAGCCTCATTTAATGAAGTAAAAAAAAGGTTGATGCACTATAAGCAAAACGGTATTAAAATGCCGACTGCATTTTTAACTAAATATAGACAATTTCAAAAGGCACAAGAGCATCTAGAGGGGATAAAAAATGAGTATAAGGTCAAAAATGACAAATTACTCCTATTGACGACAAAAACAGCATCTTTTCAAGACAATATTTTTGATGCAAGAATTATAAATAGAGATAGATGGGTTGGACACAATGAGATAATATTTAAGCTTATTGAACCGCCTATAGAACTAAGTTACAAGCCTGAGGAGGGTTCATTGGATAAAGTGTTTGCGGTTATAGAGACGGATAGTGGAATATTTGAAATTCAGGCGGTAAAAGAGTGATAGTAGGCTTAAGAGGAGAGGTTGTATATAAAGAGCCCTCTTTTGTTCATATAGAAGTTAGGGGCGTAGTTTATGAGGTCTTTATATCCCTTCAGAGCTTCTCTGCCATGGGTAACGCTGAGGTTAAGCTATTTACTTCTCAAGTAATCAGGGAAGATGCGCAACTTCTTTATGGATTTCTAGAACTAAGTGAGAAAAAACTCTTTGAGAGACTTATCAAAATAAACGGCGTAGGTCCAAAAGTTGCTATGGCAATATGTTCAACCTTTACTCCGGCGCAGTTTGCAGTCGTAATCAACAACAAAGATATGAACGGAATAAAAAAAGTTCCCGGAATAGGACCTAAGAGTGCAGGTAGAATTTTGGTTGAGCTTGTAGGGTTTGACATTGAGCTTGTCTCATCGCAAAATGAAGAAGTAAACAGCTCCTTTGCTCAGGCAAGTGAAGCCTTGGAGTCTTTAGGATTTAAAAAAGATAAGATTTCAAAAGCACTTAGCCAGTGTAGCGCAGATGATACTGCTTCGCTGGTAAAAGAGGCTTTAAAGCTTTTAAAAACAATTTAATTAAGGAAATATAGATTTGAAATTAACTATTTTATTTGGAGGTGCTAGTTTCGAACACGAGATTAGTGTAGTAAGTGCAATAACTTTAAAAGAGAAGCTCTCAAACTTTAGCTTAAACTTTGTTTTTTGCGACCAAGAGCATAACTTTTATCTCATAGAGGCATCAAAAATGAAAGCCACAACATTTTCTAGGGGCGAATATAAGAAAATGCCAAAACTCTCTATAGCAAGTGGCGCATTTGTTCATAAAACACTATTTAACTCAAGTGAGTATAGCGCTACTGTTTTAAACCTCATTCATGGAGCAGATGGCGAAGATGGTTCAATTGCCGCACTTTTGGACTTTTTTTCTATAAAATATATTGGACCGCGCATTGATGCAAGCGTTTTTTCATATGATAAGCGTTATACCAAATGGCTATGTAGTGCAAGGGGAGTTAAAAGCGTAAAACATGAGGAGCTAAGCCTCAAAGAGCATAGCAATATAAAAATTCCATATCCGGTTATAATAAAACCTTCTCGTCTTGGAAGTTCTATCGGGGTAAGCATTGTTAAAGAGGAGAGCGAGCTTGATTATGCGCTTGATACTGCATTTGAATATGACACCAGCGTAATAGTAGAGCCTTTTTTACATTGCGTAAAAGAGTATAACCTTGCAGGTTTTATGGCAAAAGGAAAGATTCATTTCTCAATTGTGGAGGAGCCTCAAAAAAACGAATTTTTGGACTTTGAGAAAAAGTATATGGATTTCTCTAGAAGTACGCAAGTTTTAAAAGCAGATATAACAAAAGAGCTAGAGTTAAAGCTAAAAATAAATTTTGAAAAAATCTACAAAAATATGTTTGAAGGCGCACTTATAAGATGTGATTTTTTTGTTGTTGATGGAGAGGTCTATCTAAATGAGATAAATCCGATTCCCGGCTCTATGGCGAATTACCTTTTTGAAGATTTTGCTTCATCTCTTGAGATGCTCTCAAACTCGCTTCCTCACGCAAAAAGAGCAAAAACAAACTATGAATATATTCACTCAATATCCAAAGCCAAAGGGAAGTAATGGCTATAAAGTCAATACAGTTTTTGCAACACACTTTAGATATTAGTTATGAGATTATTAATCCGCAGGCAAAAGTAGATTTGATTATCTTGCATGGCTGGGGAAGCAATAAGGAGCTTATGAAGAGAGCTTTTTCACCCTACATGGACTCATTCCGTCACATCTATATAGATTTGCCGGGTTTTGGCAACTCTACATGTAACATAGCTCTTGAGACAAAAGATTATGCAAGAGTAGTTGAGCTTCTTATGATTCATCTAAACGCTTCAAAAGATATTATTTTGGGGCACTCTTTTGGCGGCAAGGTTGCACTTTTGCTTGAGCCTCAGGTCTTAATCCTTCTCTCAAGTGCCGGAATTTACAGAGCAAAATCTCTTAAAGTTAGAGCAAAAATAGCACTATTTAAACTTCTCAAACTCTTTGGAATTAGTAAGTTTAGAGAGCTTTTTGTTGCAGATGATGCAAAAAAACTAAGCGAGCCGATGTATCAGACTTTTAAAAATGTCGTAGATGAGGATTTCTCAAAAGAGTTTGCCTCTTTTAGCGGCAAAGCTCTTCTTTGTTGGGGGAGAGACGACAGTGCAACTCCACTGAGCAGCGGTGTAAAAATTCAAAAGCTAATCAAAGACTCCAAGCTTGTTGTTTATGAAGGCGACCACTACTTCTTCTTAAATCATGCCGAGGATGTATCTAAAAACATACAAGAGTCTTTTTTAAAAACATTGGAGCATAAATAATGCAAAACTATGAAATACTTATGGCATTTGTTACAAACGTTCTTTTTGTAACGGTTTTGGGGTGGTATCTTATAACAAATCTGCAGTGGTATGACTACAGACTCTCTCGTGTGCTTTTAAAACACCATAAGCCTCACTGGCATATCATCTACTTTTTTATACCTCTTATCGCTTACTATACAACCGGAAAATTTTTTATAATATTTTTTCTTTTTGCGGTATTGCCGGCGGTATTTATCTGGCATAAAAATTTAGATAAAAAACTCATACTTACATGGAGGGTCAAGAGATTTTTGATTCTTCTTCTTGCTTTGGTTATTTTTGGGGATATTCTTTGTACTTTAAAGGAGGCTTGTAGCGCTTATGGCGTATTTATGCCTCTGTTTCTTGCTTATGTCGGGAGTATTGCTATAGAGAAGTTTCTATTTCTCTCATTTAAAAAAGAGGCGCAAAAAAAACTCCAAAGTATGGATAAGCTCCAGATAATCTGCATTACGGGAAGCTACGGCAAGACAAGCATGAAAAACTTTGTCCGTGAAATTTTAAGTAAAAAATATAGAGTATATTCAACACCAAGAAGTGTAAATACGCTAGGCGGTATAGTCAAAGATATAAACGAATCTCTGCCAAGTGATACCGAGATTTATATTTGTGAAGCCGGAGCGAGACAAAGTGGAGATATTTATGAGATAACAACCTTCTTAGAGCCTCAAACAGTAGTTGTCGGTAAAGTCGGATTAGCTCATGTTGAGTACTTTAAGACACTCCAAAACATTATAGCAACTAAGCTTGAGATTATGAAATCTCCAAGATTGGAGTGTGCTTTTATACACAACTCTGTTACGGATGAGCCTCATGAGAAGGTTACTTTTTTTGGAGATGAGATTCAAAATATTAACGCAACTCTAGATGGAACAACTTTTGATATGGTTTTTAACGGCAGAACTCTAACTCTTCATACAGAGATACTCGGAGCATTTCAAACTATAAATATTGCAGCAGCGGTTCATATAGCAGAGACTTTTGATATGAGTGATGATGATATAATTAAAGCGGTAGAGAAATTAACACCCGTAGAGCATAGACTCCAGATGATAAAAGCCGGCGGAAAACTAATACTCGATGACGGATATAACGGAAATATAGAGGGAATGTTAGAGGCCATCAGACTCTGCTCGCTGCATGAGGGTAGAAGAATCATTGTAACACCGGGATTGGTTGAGAGTAGTGATGAGTTAAACCTAGAGCTAATAGAAGCGATAAACGCTGTTTTTGAGATAGCTATAGTAACAGGTTCCCTAAATGCAGAGTTGTTTGATAAAAACCTAAATGTCAAAAACAAAATAATTCTACATGATAAGTCTAAAATAGAGGAGCTATTGGCTCATCAGACAAAAGCCGGAGACATCATACTCTTTGCCAATGATGCACCGAATTTTATATAAGTCTAGTTAAATGAAGCTGATAGATAAAACCATAAAATACCTTGGATACTTCACAGCTTTCATACTAGTTCTTTTAGTTCTGCTTGTTGTTTATGATGCGACCGTTCGTTATCTTTTCTCAGGTGGCTCGGTTGCGCTTCAGGAGCTGGAGTGGCATCTCTTTGACATAGTGATTCTCTTTGGTATCGCATATACTCTAAGAGAGAATGCACATGTAAGAGTAGATATATTTTACGCCTCTTTTTCAGATAAAACAAAAGCTCTTGTAAACATCATCTCTTCGCTCTTTTTTATTCTTCCGTTCTCATTTTTAATTATTTATATAGGTATAGATTTCGTAAGCATGAGCTATCTTCAAAATGAAGCATCTTCAAACCCCGGAGGATTGGAGTATCGCTTTTTAGTTAAAGCACTTATGCCGCTTTCATTTATATTTTTGTCACTTGGCGCCATAAAAGAAGCAAAAACAAACTTTGACATCTGGAGAGCATTATGATTTCTCTGTTTATGTTTGTAGTTGTTTTAGCACTTCTGATGGTCGGTATTCCGGTTGCTTTTGTCTTTGGAACTGCGGCTATCGCTTTTGCATTTTTAATCCCCGAAGTTGGTTTTGATGTTTTTTCTGTTTTGCCTTTTAGAATATATGGGATTATGAGCAACACTACTCTTATGGCAGTTCCGCTCTTTATTGTGATGGGATTGATACTTGAGAAATCGCTTATGGCTGAGAAGCTCCTCATTGCCATGAGTTCTATGTTTCGCGGTGTCAGAGGTGGTTTGGCAGTTAGTGTTGTTTTAGTCGGTGCAATGCTTGCAGCCTCTACCGGAGTTGTATCCGCAAGCGTTGTTATGATAAGTGTTATTGCGCTTCCACTGATGTTAAAGGCGGGTTATGATAAAGGTTTGGCTTCTGCGACTATAGCATCAAGTGGGACATTGGGGCAGATTATTCCGCCCTCTATTATTTTGATTATTTTAGGCGATGTTATGAGTGTTAGTGTCGGTGAACTCTTCATGGGCGCAGTTTTACCGGGATTAGTTCTAGTAGCGCTCTACACCATATATATCTTGATTTACTCACACTATAAGCCCGAAGCGGCTCCTGTTGCCAAAGATGTAAAAGAGATAAGTGCAAAAGAGATTATCACAGCTATTGTTCCGCCTCTGCTTTTGATGGTAGCTGTTTTAGGAAGCATATTTGCAGGGATTGCTTCTCCTACCGAGTCAGCCGCTTTTGGTGCTTTGGGAGCACTTGTGCTGTCAGCTTTTAACAAATCGATTAACTTTGAGATGCTCAAATATGCAACCCTTGGCAGTGTGAAATTAAGCGGGATGATTTTTATGATACTTATTGGGGCGACCGCTTTTTCACTTGTCTTTAATGAGCTTGGCGGAAGTGACTTAATTTTAGAGTTTTTTAGCCAAGATATCGGTAATGTTTGGTTTTTTATTGCAATTGCAATGCTTAGTATTTTTATACTAGGGTTTTTTATAGATTTTATAGAGATAAGTTTTATAATTGTTCCAATTTTGGTACCGGTTATGCATGCGTTTGGCATTGATCCTGTTTGGTTTGCTATTTTAATAGCGCTAAATCTTCAAATCTCCTTTTTAACTCCACCCTTTGGGCTCTCGCTCTTTTTCTTAAAAGGAGTAGCAGGAGATAGCATAAAGAGTATGGATATTTACAAGGGAATAATCCCCTTTGTCCTGCTTCAAATTTTAGCGCTTGGTTTGGTAATTCTGTTTCCGAACCTTGTTTTTGCATTTTTATAGATTTAAGCGCAAGAGGAAGTAAATTCCTCTTTGCTGCGCTAGTCGCTTTGGCACTGAAGTTTGACACATTCGTGTCAGAGATTTTAATGAAAGGGTTAAATTATGAAAGATATTTTATATGCACCATGGCGAGATGAGTATGTAACAAGCAAAAAGATAGAGGGTTGTGTATTTTGCCATATAAGCGCTAACGAAAAAGAGGATGAGGAGCTTCAAGTGCTTTACCGTGATGAGCACTGCTTTATAGTAATGAACCGTTATCCTTACACACCGGGGCATTTTATGATAATCCCTCATCTTCATACAGACAAGTTAGAGGATTTACCAAGTGAGATTTGGTTACATATAAGCTCTTTGGCTCAAAAAAGCGTTAGGCTTTTAAAAGATGGCTTTGGCGCGCATGGAGTAAATATCGGGATGAATCTAGGAAGTGCAGGGGGTGCAGGGATAGCTGAGCATATCCACATGCACATAGTTCCAAGATGGAATAGAGATACAAACTTTATGACCTCCATAGCCCAAAATAGAGTTTACTCAACCGATTTTAAGAAGATATATAAAAAAATTAAAAGTCTAATTCCTCGCTACTTATCTGTTTGAATAACATGAGCGTGGGAGTGGTTTTTTACACCGTATGTTTTAAAAGCGTACCCTTTGTAGACATTGAGCCATAGATAAAATATAATCAGGCTTGACGCAAATACAAAAGCTAATATTTTAGCTCCTTTTGATGCGGTAAAAAAATTCACTCTTTTTGCCATTATAAAAAATGCCCATACTATTGCTATATAGTTCATAACGCCAAATATTTTAATCCAAGGATCTTTTCTTGTTGCAAGTGGTTCTATCTCGCCTCCGGAGATAAAAAAGCCCTGCATAAACCCGTTTGCAATATCGCTGTAGTTGTGAACAAAGAAGAACTCATAAGTATGAGAGAGACCGCCTATGATAAATATAGGTGCAAATGCATACCCAAGAGTGTAGAACACCTTGTTAAAATCCTCTTTTAAAAACTTTGAAGCCATGTACATACCGAAGTAGACTAAAGAGAGTGTAATTATAAGTGCAAAAACAAGGGCGCTTATGCCGACATAGTCAAGCCCTACTATACCAATCTTCTCTTCTAAAAAGAGTCCCATCTTAGACCAGATAAACTCATCCGCAATTGCTAAGCGTCCGAGTGCATGATGAAAAGACATTGTAATCGAAATAGCCGCGGTTATAAGTATAAACGCCCAAACCTCCACTTTTTTTATCTGAAACTTTTTAAAGAGCGACTCAGATGGTTTTACAAGTTTAAAGCTGACTGCTTCACATGCGCTGCTACAGTCCATACACAAGGTACAGTCAGACATCTCTCCTCTTTTATCAAACGTAAAAGGTTTTAGATTGTATGAACATGCATCAGCGCACTCAAATGTAGCGCAGCTTTTACATGTGTCGCTGTAAGTACCAAGAGTTGTAAAAGATACTTTTGAAAACCCGCGCATCATCGTGCCTATAGGGCATATATGCTTACAGTAGCTCATATCATCAAATATGTCAAAAAAGACAATAGCGATAAGAGTTAATATTATAAAAAAGATTGCAGCAGCTAGCGGGCTTTTGTAAGCTTGCGGGTAGATATAGTAAACAACCCAAAACCCGATAAGAAGCAAAGATACCCCTATGAAGGGATTTGCTAACTGTTTTGGCATCTTTTTTTTCAGACCATATTTTGTTATATATTTTCCTATAAAACCATGTGGACAGATTCCGCAAAAAACTCTTCCAAAAGTTGAGAGAGTAACAACTACAAAAAGTGGCCAAAAGAGCGACCAGAAAACTGCAGTCGTAAAAATATTCTCCTCCTTTGATGGATAGATAAGTCCGAACACTATTGCGTAGGTAAAGAGTGCTAAAACCAAAATCTGAACTGTCCTTATAAAGATTTTGTTTTTAAAAATAAATCCCAAAATAGGGATACCGTATATATCGTTCTTGTCTCTTTTTTGATAATCAACCATCTTCTCTCCTAAAACTTATAGCTGTATGTAAGCATCCCGCTAATAGGAGCAGCTGCTTTGTATGATTCGTTTCCGTAGACATCTTTTAGGGCTTCCATAGCATAGTATACATTTGTGATGTTTTTTATGTTGAGCTGAATATTGTGCGCTTCATACTCATAACCGAGCATCAAATCTGTTACAAACTTATACCCCTCGTACTTTTGCGTGTTTGCGTTATCCATGTAGTAGCTTCCCCAACTCTTTGTCGTTACTCTGGACTTAAAGCCGTTTGGCAAGTTCATAGTCGCAAACAAGGAGTACTGATTTTTTGGAATATATGGCAGATAGTTGCCGTCTCTTGAGACCAAAGAGCCTGCAACAGACTCGTTAAACGTCACAAATTGAAAGTCACTGTATGCGTAAGAAGCGCCAAGGGCAAACTCTTTGTTTAGAGCATATTGGGCGTTGAACTCCAAACCTCTCTTTTTCGTTTTCCCTGCATTGTCATAGATAGAGTTTCCGTTTGCGTCTCTTATCTGTATAATCTCATCATCGACAATATTTTCATAAATAGCTAAGTCGTAAGAGAGATTTTGAGCTCTTGTTTTGACTCCCACTTCATAGTTTACGCTTGTAGATTTATCCAGAGATGAGTTGTCCGAGAGTTCGCTTGTTGTCGGAGCCTGATTCGCCGTTGCCACAGATATATAGGCATTTGTAGTATCGCTTATCTTATAAAGAGCACCAAGTTTTGCAGAAAACAGCGTATATGACTTGTCAATATTATATAGACCAATTCCCGCTACATAATTTTTTGCACTGTAGCTGTAGTCCGTTATCTCGTTTCCGCTTATGTCGAAGTTTAGTTTGTCTACTCTTGAACTTATGTCAAACGTCAAATCGTTTGTCGGTGAAAATGTCTCCATCATATAAGCACCGTAAAGCGTTGTTGTACTATCTTCAGTCTGCGCCAAATCGCCTTTGTTGTTTGAGAGTGTCTCGCTTATATAAGGTGTAAAGGGCCATGAGGAAGAGGGCAGAGTTACATAGTCGGCATACTTGTATTTTTTAGAATCTTTTGTTACATCCGCTTTTGCCGTTATACCGCCGACAAAAATGGCACTATTTCCAAAAAGAGAGTGGTTGTAGTTTAGCTCCAAGTCGGTACCGTAAACTTTGTTGTCGTCACTCTCATTTATTATCCCGCTAACCGGATGAAAGTGCTCCCAAGCGTTAAAATAGACTCTTGGTTTATATACGATATCTCCCACCTCTTTCTCATACTTTGTATTTATAGAGAATATCTTGGAGTCTCTTGCACTATGCTGCCACTGATAGCTAGTGTCATGCTGAGTACCTGTTTTTTTAAACTCTTCAAACTCCGCAGCGTTCATAGATGCGGGTATATTCATATTTGATTCGGTATAAGAAAATTCACTCTCGATTGTAGAGTCATCTTGAAAGATATGACCATACTTGATAGTTGCTTGCGTAGAGTCAAACTCATTATTGTCTCTCCAGCTGTTCTCAATCTCCCTTTTGCTTATGGTAGCTGAGATAAAATCATTTTCACCGAGTGCTTCTCTTACCTTTAGATTTAAGTTCTTTTGCCCATCATCGCCTATACCGATTTTGACTCTGTTTTTATCTTCATGAAAAACTGACTTTGTAACTAGTTGAATAACTCCTCCCGTAGCGTTTACAGCATTAATAGAGCCGGGGCCTTTTTGTACTTCTACGCTTAATACATCCTGCATGTCTATAAAGTCAAATCTTGTAAAAGAGTCGGGGTCTGTAAGAGGAACGCCATCTTTCATGACCATAATCTCTCTAACACCGTATCTTGCTTTTAATCCTGCTCCTCTTATGATAAGTCTCGGGCTTGGAGAGTTTGTAGATGATTCTGCGTTTACACCGGGGATGTTCTCAATTGCCTCTTGTATGTTTAGTATGTTTTTATCTTCAATTGTTTTTTCATCAACAACGGCAATGGATTGTGATATATCCTTTGTTGCTGTTGATACCTTTGTCGCTGTTACGCTGATTGAGTCTAAGTTTATCTCCTGTGCTTTGATAGAGGAAATTAGTAGTAGAGCCACTAATGAATATTTAATTTTCATAGTCATCCTTAGTTTTAAAAGTTAAATTAATTTTTAAAACTTTAACTAAGGAGTGTTAATTTTGTGTTAAAGATTGTCACTATATTGTCATTTTTTATATTGAAGAGTATTGTAATGTGATATGGTAGAGGTTTACTTTTTTTTGGATTTAAGAATAAAGAAAAATATGAAAATTATAACAAGTAGTAGAAGAGTTCTTATGGTAAGAGTTGTAAAATCGGTAGTGTCCATTTAAAATCTTTTCATGTGGATGGGGTAGAGGGATTCGAACCCCCGAATAGCGGCACCAAAAGCCGCGGCCTTACCGCTTGGCGATACCCCAGTATCTAAACAGTAGTTTTATCAAACGGATGGAATTATAAATTTACTCGCCTTATAACGCCCTTAATTATTAGATAAAAAAACCCTAAAATATGCTCTTTGAGAGGGGTAAAAAAATAGTAGTTGCAAATGATAAAAAAAGATGTATTATTCCATTATAATTTATGAAATTAAGGAGGTTATATATGGGAAGTTTAACTGTCAATAAACAGAAGTTAAAACGATTTACAATTTCTACAAAGCCTATCATGGAGGAGTATCTAGGAAAGGTAGATGTAGATTTAAGTGACTATACATTTGCCGCAAACTTTGTATGGCTTGCAAACAGCAGCGGATTTTATGCAGTTATAAACAAGTGCTTTTGTCTCTTTGTTATGACTGGCGGTGAACTGACCATGCTCCTTCCTCCTCTAGGAAAGAAAAAGCATATAACAGATGCTATTATCCGATGTTTTGAAGTTATGAATGCCAATAACTCATCTCCATACTACTCTCGCATAGATTATGTTCAGGCTTCCATGCTTGAGGAGTTTATACAAAACAGTGATGAAGCGCAGAGTATGTTTGAGATGTTGGAGTCTTATCTAGTTGAGAAAAAACTTGTTGATTATGTTTATGAAGCGGGTGCGCTGATTGATCTGCGTGGAAACAGCTATCATACAAAAAGAACCGAGATAAACAAGTTTATGAAGTCCTATCCGGATTTTGTTGTTGAAGAACTAGATAGTCTTAAGCATAAAGATGAGTTACTACACCTCTTTAATAAATGGGTCTCTGATAGAGTAAAATATATGCCAAAAGAGGAGGCGGAAGTCTTTTTAGAGGGTATTCATCAAGAGAGACATGCCATAAAGCAGATGCTAAAACATTATGAAGAGCTCTCCTTAATAGGTCTGGTCATCTATATTAACGGCGAGCTAAAAGGCTTTACCGTTGGAGAGAGAATCAACCAAGATACGGCAACCGTAATTATAGAAAAAACTGATTTTGAGATTTTGGGATGTGCGCAGTTTATATTTAGAGAGTTCTCAAAAATGTTAAAAGAGCACTACAGCATTGAGTATATAAATGTAGGCGATGATATGGGATTTGAGAATCTCCGCAAGGTTAAGATGTCTTACCGTCCATTTAAGCTTGTACCAAAGTATACAATTTATCAAAAATGAAAATAAGAAAAGCATTAAAATCTGACACATCTTCACTTTATGCGCTAGAAGGGGAGCTTTTTACTAAAGAGAACTATCCGCTATCAAGAGCTTCCTTTGCTTATCATGTAAAGAGTAATCTACTTTATGTAGCCGAGGTTGAGGGTAAAATAGTAGGTTATATTTTGGTGCTCATTAAGCGTAAAAATGCCAAGCTCTACTCTATAGGAGTAGCCAAAGCTTACCGTAATAGAAAAATTTCACAAGAACTACTCAAGAGTATACTCAAAGAGCTACTCTCCTTAGGTTTTGAAGCGCTACTGCTTGAGGTGCGCACGGATAATGAAGCGGCTATGGCTTTATATAAAAAAATAGGCTTTAATGAACGTAAAAAACTAAAAGCCTTTTATCTAGATGGGTGCGATGCCTGTTTGATGGAGATAAGATATGACAAAGGTGTATTATAAGCAGATTTATAAGGATATAAGCAGTAGTAAACTGCTTAAACTTCAGGTTATTGTTCTTTTTGTAACAACTTATATAGACTGGACAATTATGCCCTATGTTGCAAAGCTTGAGGGGATGCATCTTCCTGTTTATATGATTAGTTTTTATATGTTAATAGGAGCAACAGACGGGTTGATTCAACCGTTTTTTAAAAGAGTAAAAATATATAATATTTATCTTTTTGTAATTATTTTAGATATTATACAAATTCTTAGCTACTCGCTTATTATGGTAGATGTTATTCTTTTTACATATGTTATTTTGAGCATATTTACCATTCAGGCTATTACATTTGAGATTTCAAGGGTTCATACTATCCATTTTATGAAGGATGAGATTGAGATTAAAGACTATCTTATTCTTAGATCTTTTTTTGTCTCAGCAGCGATAGTAGGCGGTGCTGTTACTGCTATGATACTTGACTATTTTAATGTTAAATTGAGTAGTATGCTGATTTTCCTATCTATACTTGGGGTGTTGGCAGTTATAGTAGAGTATAGGCTTTATAAAAAGTTTAAAAATATTTTGCAGGATGATGATATCATCATAGAACGACAAAAAAATTTGCTTAATAATAAGATAAGATATCCAGAGTAGTTATTTTGCACTTTTGATGACATTTAGGGATTTTGCAACAATAATTCTGCTATAGTAAAATAAAAAAGCGGGTCTTGAGATTATGAAAAAAGTGTTGTTGAGTGTTTTGTTTATGCTTCTTTTTGCAGATTTGCTAAGTGCGCAAAAAAGTAGCAACATAGATGATGAGAGTGCAGTTGTTTTTATGTATCACCGCTTTGGTGAGAGTAAATACCCATCTACAAACATAAGAATGGAGCAGTTTGAGGAGCATCTTAAATATCTTGCAAAAAATGAGTATAAAGTTTGGCCTCTCTCAAAATTAGTCCGCTATATTAAAGAGGGAAAAGATATTCCAAAAAAAGTGGTTGTACTTACTATCGATGATGCATATAAGAGCATATACACCCACGCATTTGCAAGATTTAAAGAGTATAACTTCCCCTTTACAGTCTTTGTTAACTCTTCTCCGGTAGATAACGGCTCTAAAAATTACATGAGCTGGGATGAGATGAGAGAGATGCAATCTTTTGGAGCAGAGTTTGCAAACCACTCAAAAACACATGACTACATGTTGCCAAAAGAGGGTGAACAGAGTTGGAAAAAGCGCATAAAAGATGAGATAGATGTTGCACAAAACAGGCTTCAAGAGGAGCTGGGAGAGGGCACAAATGAGAATCCTAAAGTATTCTCTTATCCATTTGGAGAGTACACAAAAGATACGGCTGAGTTTATAGAGTCACTTGGGTATGTGGGAGTTACTCAAACCTCCGGTCCGATAAACCTTTATAGCGATACGAAATTTCTTCCACGTTTTGCCATGGCAGAGGCGTTTGGGGATATGGAGGGATTTACTCTAAAACTTAAAACACTTGTACTTCCAATAGAGTCGATTTCATCAATAGAGCCCTTAGTTACTGATGAAAACCCTCCAAAACTCACCATAAAGCTTAAACGTAGTGTAAAAAATATAGGGTGCTTTCTCGCAAGCGGAAAACCAATACCGCTTAAGTGGAACTCTGATGTGGAGTTTAGTGTACAAGCAAATGAAAAGTTAAAAAGTCCAAGAGATAGATATACATGTACTGCTATGGCTGGGAATGGCAGATGGTACTGGTACAGCCACTTTTGGATAATTAAGTAGCTCTGTTACCTGTTTAAGAGGATGTTTTCTATCATCTTTACATAGGCGCTGTTCGCACCGATATGATCTAAAACTTCTATCTTAATCTCATGCTTTTTTGAATATAAGGAGGCAAGCTGAGGTACATCTTCTCTTACATGCTTTCCGGGAGCCAAAAACAGAGGCAAAACAGTAATGGTGCTTGCACCTGAAGCCTTTAGCTTCTCTACAGCCTCTTGGAAATCAGGCTCTGCTAACTCTAAAAAAGCAAGCTCAATATTTTCAATATTTTGGCGTAACTTCTCTAAAACCTCTCTAGATGCATCATTTGAGGCTTTGAGTTTGCTTCCATGTGAGAGCAGTATATATCCGTTCATCTTTAAACCTTAATTTATATGTGAAAATATAACATAATTGTAATTTAGTTAAAGAGGTAAGTTATCTTGAATCTAGATTTTAATTTAGCTCTGTATCTATTTTACAATCGGAACAACTCCTATATAGCCCTCTCCTTTAATATTTTGGATAAAAGAGTCAGGTAGAATTTTCTTTAAATTTCTCATTGTTGATAAAATAGTAGCATGAGAAATTGCTTTACCCTCCCAAACATAATCTCTTAGCATATCAAATGTAACTAAACTGTTTTGATTTTTTATCAAAAGATATAAAAACTTTTTTTGAGTAGAGCTGAGCTTGGTAGGAGCATCATCTTTAAGTAGTGTACGATTTTGTAAATCATATCTAAAATTATCATTGAGCTGTAGATAACTATTAGTTGAATTTTTTGGATTACTCCGCAGCATTCTGACTTCAAGCTCAGCTAAATCAAAAGGTTTTTTGAGGTAATCCGCAGCTCCGAGTTCAAAGGCTTTGAGGACTTTTTGCACATCAGTTAGAGCACTTATAAAAAGAGTTGGAGTTGAAATATCATTCTCTCTAATATATACTAAAACTTCAAAGCCATCAATCTCCGGGGTATTAATGTCTAGTATCATGCAGTCGTATTCATGAAGGTTTGCATACTGTAGTAGCTGCTCCCCATTTTCAAAATCATCTACCTTGTAGCCTTTGATAGTTAAAAACTTTTTAATATTTTGTCTTAGATGCAGCTCATCTTCCATTAGCAATATTTTCATTTTATTTGGGGTAACTCCATTTTCATACAAAATAACTCACTGTCCATCTCGGCACTAATGCTGATATCACTCTTTTTACATATAGATTGGACAAGTTCAAGACCGATGCCCAGTCCGAAAATTTCCTCTTGCTGACGATTATATTTTTGAAATATTTTTGAAATATTTATCTCTTTAGATACTTTGTTACAAATCAAAAATATCCATTTATCCTCTTTTTTAGTGATAGATATAACTATTTCGTCATTTTCTTTTGTATATTTAATAGAGTTTGAGATAAGGTTATCTAAAATTCTCTCCATCTCCTCTTGATTTAGCAGAACCGGCATCTGTTGCGGTATGTTTATATTAAACCTCAAGGAGCGGCTCTGGGCTGCTAGAGTAAAATATTGGACTCTTTGATTAAGAATCATAGAAAAATCAAAGATGCTTTTTTCTCTTATCTTGTTTGAGTAGCTAATCGAGTAGTAGAGATCATCATAAATATTTTGCAGAGTTTTACATGCGGCAAGTGACATTTGAGTATAGTTGGTTTTTTCATACTCTAACTCCTGCATCTGCATGGCTGAACTTATGATGCTAAGAGGTGTGTATAGCTCATGAAATGACTCCTCCATAAGCCTTTTTAAATTTGCAAAGAGCCTAGCTTTTTGTAGATGTGTCTGAACTCTAGCGATAAGCTCTTTTGGATGACAAGGTTTTGCTAGGTAGTCGGTTGCACCCTCTTCAAGCCCTTTTACAATATCTTCAGCGGTGTCTTTTGCCGTTAAAAAAATTACTGGAATATCTTTAGTAAGTTTATTTTGTTTTAACTCTTTTAAAACTTCATAACCATCCATTTTAGGCATTACTACATCAAGCAAAATAAGCTCCGGCTCAAAATTATTGATAATATCTAATCCATCTTTACCATTTAGGGCAACTTGTATATCGTAGTTGTAGGGAGAGAGAATATCTCTAAAGAGAGAGAGGTTCTCCTCCCTATCGTCAATAATAACTATTTTTGATCCTAACGACCTCTTGTCTATCTCTTTTAAAAGAGAGTTTTTCTGCGTAGCATCCTCTACAATTTCCTTTTTTTTGGAAGATAAAAGATTGATTATCTTTGTAGCGGCCTTCTCCATAGAGATAGCCATTTTTCTTTGATCCTCGCAAAAATCATCCTCATCCTGAAATATTTGTGAATATCCCAAAATAGTGTTTAAACTATTGCGAATGTCGTGTAGCATTTTTGAAGTTAGTACTATAGAGTCCATTACCATCCATTTTTAAAGCATTGAGGCTATTTTACCAAAATTAGTATTTTTTGCATTCTTTTTGCATTCTTGTTTGATTTAATACGTTTCATATGAGTTTATTAAAAGAGTTGTAATGGAAAAATTAAGACTTCTTATAGCTGATGATAATGAAGATAATCGTCTAGTTTTAAGAGCTACATGTAGAAAATTAGAATGTTTTGAGATTAAAGACGCAGTTGATGGTCTTGAGGCAGTAGAGATTGCAGAGTCGTGGCAACCTCATATTATCCTGATGGATATAATGATGCCAAAAATGGATGGCTATGAAGCATCTAAAATTATAAAAGAGAAATATCCAGACACTGTTATTATTGCAGTTACAGGTGTTCTTGATTCTAGAGTTGAAGATAAGATGAGTCTAATTGGTGTAGATATATACATACATAAACCAATAGATAGAGAGTTAATTCGTTTTAAACTTCAAAGTATCGCTTCTTCTTTTCGTTTAAAGCTAGGCGGCTTTAAAGATAGAACAAAAGCAACGGTGTTAAATCCTTTTAACTCTGACATTCCATCATATAAAACTATCTTTGACATAGTTGATGCTGAGGCGATGATGGAGTTTGGAATGTGGCTCTTTGATAGATACAACGGCAAGATTATGGCTGTATCTGGAAAGTTTGACAAAGTTATTGAACTTTTTTATAAGTTGATGAGTCAAAGAGACAAAGATGGCGAGATGATGACTATTATTGTTGAGGAGAGTTATGACGAGTTTTACATCACAATGAAGTTTGAAAAAGCTATCACTTTAGAGCAAAAAATCTTAGATATGCTGAATGAATTTGGAACAGAGGTTATTGCCCAAGAGAATATATTTTGTGCAAGACTAAGCAAGCCTATAGAGAAAGAGGTAGTTGCGCAAGATTTATCACAACAAGTACAAACAAAGAAAGCCTCAGTTGAAAATATAAAAATTCAGCATACAAATGAGATTGAAAAAGAGGTAGAAGTTATAGAATCTAAAGAGAGTATAAAAGAAGTAAGAGTTATAGAATCCAACGAAAAAGAGCTTCTTCATCAAAGTTTTGTCCATAAAACAAGCGCAGCAGATTATGTTGAAGAGATAGGTGATATTTTGGATGAAATTCTTGAACTCTCAAGTATAGAGGAGGAGTGGAGGGAGAGACTAAATTTGATTGAAACAGATCCTAGTGAGGATAACCTTATAGATTTTGTAGATAGTGTTCTTAATGTTTATGTTCGTGTTATAAATAGTCTTTTTGAGTTTACTGCTCTTGCATATGCTCTTACTTCTTTGGGAGTTTTTATCAAAGATAATGCAAAGATTATAAGCGAAGATAGTTCAAAAATAAAAACAATGATTATGCTTTTTGAGCATTTGGGAGAGGACCTTACTTCATGGAGAGAGCATATATTTGTTCTACAAGATACGGCAGATATACACTATCTTGATAGTTCGTTCTTTAGCTCATGTATGCAGATAGAGGGAATTATCGGCAACAAAGAAGTAAGCGCGGATGATGAAGACTGCATGGAGTTTTTTTAAAAACATAGCCTAAGAATCTCGAAAAATCTATTTTTCGTAGCTTTAGGGGGTTGCAAGGGACAAAATTGTCCCTGCCACATAAACGGACGAGTTCGTTTATGTGTTATAAATAATAACAAGGAGAAGTAAAATAATGGCAAAAAGAGTAATTATTGTTGATGACTCAAGAGCAGTTATCGCAACGGCGGAATTGGCTTTGGAGGGGATGATAAACTCTAACACTATAGAGTTTAAATCTTATCTAAACCCAATGGAGCTTTTAGAGGCACTACAAAATGGAAGTGAAAATTTTGACCTTCTCATCAGTGATGTAAATATGCCTGAGTTAAACGGCTTGGATCTTGCACGCGCTATTAAAGCGGATGAGAGATATAAAAATAAACCGATTATCATCTTAACAACGGAGAGTTCAAACGAAATGAAAATGAGTGGAAAAGAGATAGGTGTAACAGGCTGGATGGTAAAGCCATTTAGTGATGAGAAGCTTGTGAAATCTCTACAAATGGTATTAGGAGTCTAAATATGGATAAGAATGTAGCACAGTCAAAAAGGGAGAGATATCTCACTTTTCATATAGGAAGTGAGCAGTATGGGATAGCGATAGATAGAATCAAAGAGATTATCGCCATGATGAGCATAACAAAAGTTCCAAATATTCCGGCATATATGAGAGGGGTAATTAATTTACGCGGCTCAATCATACCGGTCGTAGATACAAGACTCCGTTTTGGAATGGAGTATAGAGAGTCGGATATGCATACGGCAATTATTATTGTCGAGGTAGAGAAGATAAGCATAGGGTTTATCGTAGATAGAGTTGAAGAGGTATCTTCTATAGAGTCGTCAAGTTTGAGCGAGCCTCCAAAATTTGGAAGCTCAATAGATACGGATTTTATCTGTGCGGTTGCTCAAATAGAGGAAGAGGTAGTGATGATTTTAGATGTGCTTAAGCTTTTTGAAGCTGATGAGCTAGTAGGAATTGAACAAATAGAACAAACACAAACACAAGGAGAATAGATATGAAGTGGTTAGAAAATATGGTTTTACAAACAAAGTTAATGTTATTAACCGGAGTAATGATGGTGTCATTAGGTGTTCTTGGATATATGGGATATAACACAGCACAAAAGTGGGAGAGTAGTATTGTTGATGTAGGTTCTGTCAAACTTCAATCTTTAGTAGGTCTTATGGGGATGCGTGTCGGGATTAATCAGATAGTGATTCAGCAAAACCGTGTTCGTGGACTTAGAGGTGATAGTGACATGAATAGAAAAGTTAAAGATGCTATTGAGCGAAGCCATATAGCCTTTGCTAATTATGAGAAAGGATTAAGCATCTATGCACCGCTCCCTCAAACTCCTCAAGAGCAAAAAGAGTGGGAAAATTTTGAAAAACTATATAACAAATGGAGTAGTACGGTTAAAAAATTTCAAACAGATGTTCTTGAACCACTCTCAGAAGCTAAAGATGAAGAGATGATTGAAGCGTATTTTGCACAAACAACAGCATTTATTGAGATGATATTTCCACAACGCATTGAGGTTCTTTCTAACATGGATAGACTTGCAAATTTAAATATTGAGTCTTCCAATGAGACTGTAAAGATGGCACAAGCTGACACAAAAAGCACTATTGAAATGACTATGGTAGTGGTACTTGCTGCGTTTATAATTTCAATTTTACTTGCGTTTATGATTATTCGCTCGATTACTCGCTCTATAACACAGAGTGTAACTTCTATTCGTGATGGTGCTATGCAGATTACATCAGCGAGTGATCAAGTTGCTTCTTCATCCTCATCTTTGGCTCAAGGTGCTAGTGAGCAGGCTTCAAGTGTTGAAGAGGTAAGTGCAACTCTAGAGGAGAGTACGGCTATAAATACTCAAAACACAGACAATGCACGTCAAGCCGATATTTTGGCAAAAGATGCAAACGACTCGGCAAAAACAGGATATGAAAAAGGTGAAGAGCTATCTAAATCTATGCATGCTATTACGGAATCAGCGGCTAGAATCTCAGGAATTATCAAAGCAATTGATCAAATTGCGTTTCAGACAAACTTACTTGCGTTAAATGCAGCGGTTGAAGCAGCAAGAGCAGGTGAACATGGATTAGGTTTTGCAGTTGTTGCTGATGAGGTTAGAAATCTTGCACAAAGAGCTGCAGGTGCGGCAAAAGAGACTTCAGATATTATTGAAGAGGTAGTAGGGCAGATTAAAGAAGGAAATGAGATTGCACATGCTACTCATACCTCTTTTGAAGAGATAGTAGAACAGACTAAAAAAGTCTCAGACCTAATCGGTGAAATCTCTATAGCAGGGAAAGAGCAGAGCGAAGGTATGACACAGATAAATCAGGCTATGGGACAAGTAGATCAGGTAACACAACAAGTTGCTGCTAACTCAGAAGAAGCTGCAGCCGCTGCTGAAGAGCTAAATGCACAGGCAACATCTATGATGGATACTGTAAGAGTTTTAGCACAGATGGTTGGAATGCAGGCTAATGCGCCTGTGACAGTAGCAAAAAAGAAAACTAATAAGCAGATTGAGACTACTAAAAAACTTGAGACAACACAGAAAAAAACAAGTGAACCAAAAAGTAGCTCTGCAAAAAACAGAGCTGAAGAGATTTTTCCTCTACATGAAGACGATCTTAAAGAGTTCTAGATGGAATTCAATGGAGATATATTAACCATAGACATAGGAATGTCTATGGAGGAAGTAGAAGAATTCCAAGAGTTCATTCGTCCTAGAATTGATTATATCGAGACAATTGAGGCAGATGAGGACGATGCTCTAAGATGTAGTGCTCTTTTGGCTTTGCTAGTGAGTTTAAAACGAACTAAACCGGAACTAAACATTCCTTTTTTAGAAAAGAAAAAGTTGGTTTCACAGAAATATGGAACCATTCATTGGATATGTCATGACTAAACAAGAACAGGTAAAAGCTATTTTTATCGAAGAAGCCGGTGAAATAATTGAAAAATTAGATATTGATATTATTCGCTTTGAAGAAAATTGTAGCGATTTTAGTTTATTAAATGAAATCTTTCGTGGAGTTCATACGCTAAAGGGCAATGCCAATGCTTTTGGTTTTACTCGTCTTGGCGAGTTTGTTCACCACTTTGAAGATGTGCTTGACCACTATCGCAGTACGCAAGAGAGCATAGAAGAGTACAATTTAGAGCTTTTTGTAGGTAGCGTTGATGTTATCAAAGAGGTTATGATTTGTGAGCTTGATGCTATAGATACATTGCCCCAAAGCTATCACGCTTGTTTGGAGAAGATTAAAAATCTTATCTCTATAAAAAAAGGTCTATCTGACTCTGTAGTTGAGCAAAATGAGAGTGTCTCAGAGCTAAAGGATTTGGCTATGGAGTTTGGAGTAAGCTGCGAGGAGCAGCAGCAAAACTCTATAGAGAGATCTATAAAAGAGGCTCAAGCTAAGCAGAGCGAAGGTTTGAGTGTTTATAAAATAGATTTAACTCTTGATAGTGATTGCTATAAAAGAGGTTTTGATTATCTTCTGTTTTTAAACTTGCTTGCACAAAAAGCTCTGCTACTGGAGAGTTTTTTCAACATGGAGGGTGTCGTCGAGATAGATAGTTTTAAAAATGATGAAAACTACATTGGAAAGGTATCCGTTGTTGTTTTAATTCCTCTTTTAAGAAGCGAAGTAGATGAGTTTTTTGAATTTTTGTTTGATAATGAGTATGAGATAAATCTAATCGCGCCGCCTGCTGCAGAGATAATGGAGGTAGCAGATAAGCCGTTAGCTAATACTGCTAAAGTTGCCGATAGCAGTTCGATAAACTCTATGTCTTCAAAGTCAACTATACGCATAGACACTTTTAAACTCGATGAGCTTTTTGACTCGGTAGGAGAGCTCGTAATTGCACAAAACTTCATCGCCCAAAATGAAAAAATAAGATCCATTGAGGATGAGTCAATAAGTCGTACTATAGAGACACTTTCAAAGATTACTAAAAAAATCCAAGATCGCGTCATGAGCCTTAGAATGGTTGCTATAAAAGATACTTTTGACAAGATGAGAAGAGTAGTTCGGGATACTTCTAAAAAGACAGGTAAAGAGCTTAATCTTATCGTTCAAGGTGAAGATACAGAGATAGACAAAACTATGATAGACAGCCTCTCTGACCCGTTAATTCATATCATCAGAAATGCGATAGATCATGGATTGGAATCTAATGCAGATGAGCGTAAAAGTGCTGGTAAAAATATAGAAGGGACGATTACCCTAAAAGCTTTTCATAAAAGTGGAAGCATTGTTATTAGCGTAAGTGATGACGGTAGAGGAATCAACAAAGAGAAAGTTTTAGCAAAAGCGATTGATAGAGGCATTGTTAGTGGAGATGAAAACCTAAGTGACTCTCAAATCTTTGCTCTTGTCATGCAACCAGGGTTTTCAACAACAGAGAGCATTAGTGACCTTTCAGGTCGCGGTGTAGGTTTGGATGTAGTAAGAACATCGATAGAGAAGCTTCGAGGAAAGATAGAGATTGACTCAAAAGAGGGCGAAGGAACTACGATTTCAATGATTCTTCCTTTGACACTTGCAATCATTGACGGAATGCTTGTGCGAACTGCAGATGAGATATATATCATCCCGACTCTAAGCATTGTTGAGTCGTTTCGTCCTGAAAAAGAGATTGTAAATGTATTTAAAGAAAAGGGAGAGTTTGTCAGCTTAAGAGGGCAATATATACCTATTATGAGACTAAGCGATGTATTTAATCTAAATACTAAGCGTATTGAGCCATGGGAAGGGATTTTAGTTTGTGTGGAGACCGAGGGAGGGCGAATAGCGATTTTAGTTGATGAGTTAGTAAGTCGTCAGCAGGTTGTTATAAAAACATTGGGTAAAACATTGGCTATGTTAAAAGAGATTTCCGGTGGTGCGATTCTTGGAAACGGAGATATTGCTCTTATTTTAAACGTAGATGAACTACGACCTTTGGTTAAAACAGCTCATGTTTGATATTGAATTAAAACCAGAGGAGTTTAAACTTTTTCGTAACTATATCTATGAAAAGGTGGGTATTTCTCTCTCTGAGCAGAAAACTACACTAGTAAAAGGAAGGCTCAACAAGCGGTTAAATCAGTTGAATATAGCTTCATTTAAAGAGTATTACAACTATCTTATTAATGATGCCAGCGGGGAAGAACTTACCTTTTTTGTAAGTGCCATATCTACAAATGTTACCTCTTTTTTTCGTGAGAGTGCACAGTGGAGTTGGCTTGAAGGTTATCTGCCACAGATGGTGGCATCTAAGAGAGAAAAAAAATTAAGAATCTGGTCGGCAGGATGTTCAAGCGGAGAAGAACCATATACGATTTTAATGTTTTTGCAAAACCATCTTCCTGATTTTGAGAGTTGGGATATTAAGATTTTGGCGACTGATATCTCATCAAAAGTTCTATACAAAGCGATTTTGGGTCATTATGAAGCAAAACAGGTAGAGCAGCTGCCAAAAAGTATAGTTATGAAATCTTTTGAAAAAGTACATGAGCAAAATGTTTTAAAATATAAAATAAAACCGTTTCTTAGGGAGAAAGTAATGTTTCGTCTATATAATCTTATTACAGATACTTTCTTCATAAAAAACGAGTTTGACATGATTTTTTGCAGAAACGTTATGATCTATTTTGATGAAACCAATAGAAACAATCTTGTCGAGCGCTTTACTACTCTGTTGCCAAAAGGAAGACCTCTCTTTTTAGGAAGCTCTGAATCTTTGACGACACATAAAAACAGTCTAAAACTTTTGGGCTCTTCGATTTATCTAAAAATATAAGGAGGATTGAGTTTTGCAAAACAAAATAGATGAAGAAAACTTGAATGATGAGTTGGCATTTTTGAGCAAAAAAATCTTAGATCTAAATAAAAAACTCATCGAGAGTGAAAAAGCAAAATCAAGGTTTCTCTCACTTGTGGCAAGTAAGTTAAATAACCCTATGACAGCTATTTTGGGGATACTACCTCATTTGAAAATCATAGATACAAAAGAGAACAGATTTTTCTATGAGTTGGTCTATAAAGAGGCCCTAGACCTTGATTTTAAGATTCAAAATCTAGTAATGGCATCTGAGATAGAGAGTGGAAAGATTGATGTCTCGTATGCTTTGGTAGATCCTATTGAAATTATAAAAGAAGCTATTGAGAGCCTTAAATATCTCATAGAAGAGAAAAATATTGAGATAAAGATAGATAGCAAAATCAAACAAAAGATTGTAACTGATCCAAAAAAGGTATATATAATAGTAAAAAACCTTATCTCAAACGGTTGTAGATACGGTTTTGAAAATAGTCTGCTTTGGATTGAGTTGGATATAAAAGAGTCTATGTTTATTATTAAAGTAAAAAATCGAGGTGATGCCCCTAATGTAAAATATAAACCTGAAGTATTTACCCGTTTTGCGAAAGATGCAAGCGGTGAGCATGGTTTGGGTATCGGTCTTAGTGTTGTTCGTGAGATTTGCCAAAGATTAGATGGAACAATAGATTATGAAGCTGAGGATGAATTTGTTACCTTTGTAGTAAAGTTGCCCTTTGATGAAGAGATGATTGACTCCCAAGCTTATGGGTCAAATGAGTTTTTATTTGAATCCTTTGATGATGCTATTGAGTTATAGATGATAGAGGGAAACTCAACTTTCATACATGTAGGTCAGATACATGTTGATGTTGCACCGGCTGCAATTTCAACTGTTTTAGGCTCTTGTGTGGCAGTTTGTCTTTATGACAAAAGATTAGGTATTGGCGGAATGAACCACTATCTGCTTCCCTTTTGGAACGGCAACTCTTTGCAATCTCCAAAATTTGGAAATATTGCCATTCCAAAGTTGATAGAGAGCATGCTTGAGCATGGGGCTAGTATCAAAAATATAGAGGCAAAAATCTTTGGAGGAGCATCTATGAATATCACTTCATCATGCAACATGATGATAGGTGAAAAAAATATATTGGTTGCAAGAGAGACTTTAAAAGAGTATAAAATTCGCATTGTGGCAGAAGATGTCGGTAGAGAAAACGGCAGAAAGATTCAATTTAATTTACAAAACTCTAAGGTGTTGTTGAAGTATACAGTAAAGGCAAAAGCATAATGCTAGGAGATAAAAATGGCTATTAGAGTGTTGATTGTGGATGATAGTGCTACTGCTCGTGCGGTTTTACGTGATATATTAGAGTCAGATAGTTCTATAGAAGTTGTGGCGGCCGCTTCTGATGCCTATGACGCAAGAGACAAGATTGTTGAACTTAAACCCGATGTTGTCTGCTTGGATGTTGAGATGCCTAGAATGGATGGCATTACTTTTTTAAAAAAGCTTATGCATCATATGCCGCTACCTGTTGTTATGGTCTCTTCACTTACACAAAGTGGAGCCAAAACTACACTTGAAGCACTTGAAGCCGGAGCTGTTGATTTTGTTCCAAAACTGCACTCTCATATCTATGACTCTAAAGATGAGATGAAAGATGAGTTAATTGCAAAGATAAAGGCAGCCTCAAAAGTAAAAGTTTTTAAAAAAGAGTTAAAGCAACAGATGTATGCAAATACTACATCTTTGGCTGAGACTACAAACAAGATTTTAGCCATCGGTGCATCAACTGGCGGTACGGAAGCTCTTAAACAGCTGCTTATTGGACTACCTAGAAATGCACCGGGAACAATTATCGTTCAACATATGCCGGCAAATTTTACGGAGCCATTTGCTCAAAGATTAAACTCCATTTGTGCGATGGAAGTAAGAGAAGCAAAAAATGGTGACAGCATAACTCCGGGTGTTGTTTTAATAGCCCCTGGAGATTATCATATGGTTGTAAGACGCTCTGGGGCAAGATACTATGTAGAGATAGGAAGCGGTGAGAAAGTCTCAGGACATAGACCTTCAGTTGATGTTTTGTTCAACTCAGTTGCAAAAATCGCGGGAGCAAATGCAATCGGTGTAATACTCACGGGAATGGGGTCTGACGGTGCAAAGGGACTACTTAGCATGAGAAATGCCGGGGCAAGAACAATAGGGCAGGATGAAGCAAGCTCCATAGTTTACGGTATGCCAAAAATCGCTCATGATATAGGGGCAGTTGAGAGACAAGTAGCGTTAAGTAAAGTGGCTAATGCCATACTTTCGTTTATATAATTTAAGGTAGGAAGATAGATGAGAATTTTTTTAGCAGAAGATAACGAAGATAACTATTTGATTGTAAAATCAAATCTAAAAAAAATACAAGAGCCTATTGAACTACTATGGGCAAAAGATGGAGAGATTGGCATTGAGATGCTCAAAGGTGAAGATGAAATAGATCTCTTTTTGGTGGACATTGAGATGCCAAAGATCGGCGGATTAGAACTAGTTGAGTGGATTAGAGAGCAAGAGAGATTTGCAGATAAACCTATCATCGCCGTTACCGCATCTGTTTTTGCAGAGATGAAAAAGATGTATCTTGAGAAAGGGTTTGATTTTATTTTAGAAAAACCATTCTCAAGAAAAGAGCTTCTTGAAATCTTACAAAAAGCTATAAATATATCATGAAAATGCCGCTAATTTTAATAATAGACTATAATTTTAACAGCATTTTGGCAATAAACAATAAAATAGTTAAGGCAAAATAAGATGAAATTCAACTCTATATTATTTAAAATGATGACACCTCTAGTTATTATAACGATTTTAGTAGTAGGGGCTACTTTCCTTGTTACGCATATATATCTAAAAAAAGTCATAGAAAATGTTTTTATTGATTTTCGTGTACACCATTTAGAGGAGGTTTATACTTTAAAGATAGAAAATATTCTTCTTGAAATAAAGAGTGCAGGAGTCGGGATTACCTCTTCAAAGGATGTACAAAACTTTATCCTGAGTAAAGATGCTGCAGAGGGTAGAATGTCACAAGAGATGAAGCAAATATTATCAGATATGAAAAAATTTTATAAATTAGACACCATATATATCGCTCATGTACAAAGTAGAAACTATTTTGACGAAGATGGCTTTGTTCGAGTTATAGACCCTTCTAATAATAAAGAGAGTGAGTGGTTTTTAAAAACACTTGAAGGCGAGAATAATTTTTTGGTTAACACGGATAGTGATTTTGCCGGTTATCTTCATATATGGTTAGATTCAATTGTAGGTAGTAAGGAGAACCCAATAGCTCTTGCGGGTGGCGGAATAAATACTAGAAGTATATTTGAATTTGCACAGAAAAATTTTCGCAAAGATTGTGAAGATATAATTATCATAAGCGACGCAAATATAGTTCATGCTTCATCAAGAGAGAGAGAGATATTTTAAATGTAGCACTGCATGAGTCTGATTTTAGCAAAGAGAAGATAGCTGCGATAGAAAATGCAAAAAAAAGTGGTGGAAACCTAGTTGAATATATGGATAATGGTGAATTGAGAGATTTGCTTTTTATACCGATTAAAGAGCTGAAGTGGAATATTATTATAGATTTTTCAAAAGAGGAGTTTTTAGAAAGTTTAAGTGGTGTTAACGACAGAATTATTTTAGGTGGAGCTATATTGCTTTTTTTACTGCTACTTGTCGGTAGCTTAACCTTTGCATATTTAGTATCAAAACCGCTTAAAAAAATATCATCTGCAGTTAATGATTATGATTATAAAACTGACTTTGAGTTACAAGAGTGTAAAAGTATGGGTAGTGAGTTTGATATGATATGTAACGCATTTAAAAAAAGCTCTACTCTTTTGAGAAAAACACTAGATGAGTATAAATATAATGAAGAGCTCTTAGAGAGTATCATAAATGCTGCTGATGATTATATTCTCTATAAAGATACAAACAGTATGTATCTAGGAGGTAACAGCGCATTTGAAAGATTAAACTCAAGGAAGATAGAGGAGATTATCGGCAAAACAGATGATGAACTCTACTCTGCTGAGGTAGCAGATTATCATATAATGACAGATAGACAAGCAATAGAAAAAAGAGAAACTATTCTCGTTGAAGAGAAATTCCAAAAAAAAGATGGAAGCTTTGTAATCCTTCAGATAAAGAAAAGTCCGATTTATGACAATAAAGGAGACGTAAAAGGGGTTGTTGTCGTTGCAAGAGATATGACTGTAATTAAAGAGATGGAGCAAACACTCTTAACACTTAATGCAACGCTTGAGAAAAGAGTAGAAGAAAAAACGTTAGAGTTAAAAACAGCAAATGAGACACTTGAAATAAATATAGCAAATCTAAAAACAGTAAATTTAAAACTATTTAAAGCCAAAATGGAAGCTCTTCAAGCTGCACAGGCAAGATCTAATTTTATTACCGGTATGTCACATGAGTTAAGAACACCGCTAAATGCAATTATAAATTTTACAGATCAAGTGATAGAAGATTTTGATGAGATGCTTCAAGACAAAGAGATGCAAGAAGATACAAAAATATTTATGCAAAGAGTTCTCATAAATTCAAGACACCTACTTAATCTAATAAATGATTTGCTTGAATTTACAAAAGCCGAAGCAGGAAAGATTGATTATAATGTAGAGGAGTGTGATTTAAATAGTGTTGCAAAAATGGCATATAACAATACCTACTCACTCTTAAACGGAACAGATGTAAAATTTAATTTAAAGCTTCATGATATGCCGCTAATTGCAATAGTTGATTCAAGAAGGTTTTTGCAGATACTTCTAAATCTACTCTCTAATGCAATCAAATTTACTCAAAAGGGCGAGATAGAGTTAAGAAGTTTTGAAGAAAATGGTTATGTAATTGTTGAAGTAGAAGATAGCGGCAAGGGGATACCTGAAGATAAGCAAAGCATTATATTTGACCCGTTTACGCAGGTAAGCGGCACTGACAATGGAACAGGACTTGGACTTGGTTTGGCTAAAAGAATGTGCGATGATATGAATATAAAAATCTCATTTACTTCTATCGAAGGAGAAGGTACTATTTTTCGCTTGGCTGTAAAAAAGATTTCCTGAGTGTGGACTTTCAATAAATAATATTTGCTCTGATATTAACATTTATGACAAAACTAAAAGAGACTTTAGGTTTGGTATAATCTTAGGAGAAATTAGGTGTTAACACTGAATTTATTACACTCTCATAAAGGATATAAATATGCAGACATGTGATAGCGAAACTGGTTTATGTACAATAAGTAGTAGTGACACAAAAGAGGGTGCTCTTAATGTAAATCAAGCAGAGCTTTTTTATGTAGGTGATCCTATGTGCTCGTGGTGCTGGGGGATGTCTGAGGAGCTTAGAAAGATACAAGAGTTTTGTACAAAAGAGGGTATAAAGTTTAGTGTGATCTTGGGAGGTCTTAGAATTGGTGGAGGAGATGCTTGGAATGAGCACTTTAGAGGTTTTTTAAGAAATGAGTGGCAAAATATTCATAAAAAAACAGGTCAAAAATTTGTTTACTCAATACTAGAGTTAAAAGAGTTCAACTATGACACTCTGCCTGCTTGCCTTTCTGTCTATATTGTAAAGAAAATCTTAAAAGACAAAGATGATAATAGCTCAACCGTACTGGGATTTTTCTCTAAAATTCAGGAAAGGTTTTATGCAAAAGGATTAGATCCAACAAGGTTGGAATTTTATCATGATATCTGTAGAGAGTTTAATATTGATATAGATGAGTTTGAAAAACATTTTAACTCTAAAGAGATGAGAAAAGAGCTTGAGAGTGATTTTGCACTAGCAGGAAAATTAGGAGCTAGAGGAATGCCTAGTCTAATATATGTAAAAGAAAACAGAGTTATAAATAGCTCTTATGGATACAAAACATATGAAGATATCATAAAAATGTTGGGTGCTTAGAGTCCCAAATGCTTATATTGGTAATCCAGATTATAAATTATTTTCGGCAGAGCTGAAGTAAGTGATTGTTATAGTAAAAATTTATGATTTTGGTTGCGGAAACAGGATTTGAACCTGTGACCTTCGGGTTATGAGCCCGACGAGCTACCGAACTGCTCTATTCCGCGATATTTTAGCTTACTCTTCGTTAAAATTTCACTCACATACTACAGTATGCTTCGCTTAATTTTGCCTAGATTAAACAAAAATCAATAATTAAATTATTGAAGTGGATGGGGTAGAGGGATTCGAACCCCCGAATAGCGGCACCAAAAGCCGCGGCCTTACCGCTTGGCGATACCCCAACATTGAAAAGTTAAATAATTGGTTGCGGAAATAGGATTTGAACCTATGACCTTCGGGTTATGAGCCCGACGAGCTACCGAACTGCTCTATTCCGCGACACTCTCAAACAAAGCAAATATCTTTGTTGGGGTGGAATTATAGGCAAATAAGCTCTCTTTGTCAAGGAGGGTGCTGGTGAATTTAGAAAAATTGTTTGAACTAAAATTAATCAACTTTTATATACAATTGCGGTATTAAAATGAAAGAAGTATATATGACACCGACACAAAGAGTACTAGAAGCGATTGATGAGATCAAAAGAGGGCGCATGGTCGTCATGATTGATGATGAAGATAGAGAAAATGAAGGCGATTTAGTTTACGCTTCCGCCTTTTCTACGCCTGCTCATGTAAATTTCATGGCTACACATGCCAAAGGATTGATATGTGTAGCTATAAGTAAAAATATTGCCTCAAGACTTGAACTAAATCCCATGGTAAGCTCAAACACATCCTCATATGAGACAGCTTTTACGGTATCTGTTGATGCTAAAAATGCACTAACTGGAATCTCGGCAAAAGAGAGAGACGATACTATCAAGATTTTAGCAAATCCAATAAGTCGTGCAGATGAGTTAGTCAAGCCCGGGCATATATTTCCTCTAATAGCAAAAGAGGGAGGAACTCTTGTAAGAACAGGGCACACGGAAGGCTCTGTTGATTTGTGTCGTTTGGCTGGACTTAGCGAATCGGCTGTTATTTGCGAGATAATTAAAGAAGACGGCACAATGGCTAGACGTGACGACTTGGATATCTTTGCTGAAAAACACAATTTAAAAACTGTATTTATATCTGACATTGTAGAGTATCGCCTTGCTAACGAGAGACTTGTTAGCGAAATAGATATCGAGAACATAGAGTTTTTTGACACTAAGGTTAAAAAGTACACCTTTGCCGATCATGATAAAATAGAGCATACGGCTATAGTGTTTCACAATGTAACATCAGTTGCAAATGTGAGAGTACACAATATTATACCGGACATCGAACTACTCTTAAATCAGAAAAAATATAATAATCTCATAGCTTCTATCGAGTACCTAAAGCAAAATAGCGGTGTTTTAATCTTTATAAACAAGCCCACTCATCATGACAACGCTGCCATGAAAGAGTTTGGAATAGGTGCTCAGATACTAAAATCATTTGGAATATCTAAGATGAATCTTCTTACCTCTATGAAAGCGACCGAGTTTGTAGGACTAGGCGGTTTTGGACTTGAGATAAATGAGGTTATAGATATTTAACAGATATCTATACTGCCTTGAGATTACTACTGCTTCTACTATCTGCGCTCTGCCTCATAAATGCGCAAACTCTCTCTAGAACCCAAGTTCTTATGTCGACCTTTGTTACCATTACAGCAGATGAGAGAGATGCAAAACTTATTGCCGATGGATTTGAAATTATTAAGCTTGTAGAGATGTCACTCTCCTCATATGCGCCGGAGGCGAAAATATATAATCTCAATAAAAACAGATATGTCAAACTAGATGCTCTTACTTACGAGGCACTTAGCTTGAGTAAAAAATATTTTATTAAAACCGATGGCTATTTTGACATAACAATCGGCTCAATTACAAAAGATCTCTACAGATTTGGAGAGAGTGAGAGAGTGGCATACTCGCAGGAGTTAAATAGCGCAAAGGTTGATTTTTTGGCTTTGAGGTTTGATGAAAAAGAGGCTTTTTTAGAGGAAGGTGCAAAAGTTGATTTAGGTGGAATGGCAAAAGGCTTTAGCGTTGATAAAGTTGCAGAGCATTTTAGAAGCAGAGGCGTAAATAGTGCAGTAATATCAGCAAGCGGAGATATAAGATGCCTATCCACATGCAAGATAGATATCCAAGACCCGTTTGATGAGGAGGGTATATTACTATCATTTGAGACCACAAGATATGATTTGGGGGTTACAACTAGCGGAAACTACAACAGATATGTGGTATCGACAAAAAACAACCATCTAATTGACCCAAAAGCAAAAAAACCACAAACCAAGTTCATATCTATAACGTTAATAAGCGAGCTTACTAGCAGTGATTTGGATGCTTATGCAACTGCCGCAACTGTAATGCCTATGAAAAAAGCGTATGAGTTTTTAGAGAGTCTTGGAGTTGGCTATATAGTTTTACAGAGTGATAATGAGCTTGTTATAAGTAAAAACATCTCTGAGTATGCTAAAAATCTACTTCTGAGTGATAACTCTAAAGAGAAGCCAAGAGATAAAGAGAATAAGAACTAATAGTGCAAAAAATGAGAATAGTTTTATATATGCAAAAAATTCAAATCCGCCAATAATCATTAACGGTGCAAAAATTTCAAGTAGTGCAGTACCAAACGTAGCATATATAAGGAGAAGCAAGCTTCTCTTGTATCTTAGTTTTGTAAAAACCAAGAAGTGCAAAAGTACCATGGCAAGAAGTCCAAACACAAAGATATGCGGCAATACTATCTTAAGAATTCCGCCGGCACTCTGTGATGGTATAAACTTCTCTTCATTTCCTATGTAATACTCTAAAACAGAGTTTGGGCTAAATCCTATCTTATGCTCAAATAGCATAACGGCACTAACGATTAGCAGTATAGAAAAAGCTAAGTAGTGAAGGATTGAGAGCTTATACGCTTCTTGCATTTAGCTTCCAAAAGGAGTAAAAAATCATATATATTGCTACAAGATGCCATGCAAAGTAGCCAAAAAGATATATATTTATAAAAAAACTTGAGAAGTAAAAGGCTAAAGGTAGTGATATAAGCGATAAAATAGCGCTTATCATGAGTATATTTGTAAGAATAGCTCTGCTTCTTTTTGCAACTCTTATAAAGATTGAGCTGAGTGTGAGCAAAATCATCATGACAAAGAAAATCTGAGCATGCCAAAACTCCAAAAAAGATGCCTCATTCATAGGGTCTATATATGCATCCTCATCACCAAGAAGTGTTGTTGTTACTGTCTGGGTTGATATTCCAAAATTTGATTTCATAACAAAAATATCAGAGAATATATAAAGAAGTATAAAAAGAAGAAAGCCCTTTAAAATAAGGCTCATAGCACTATCTTTTTGAAGGTTTTTAATAACGGTAAATTTCACTATTTACCTTTTAGTACTTCATCGTAAATCGCGAATGCAACCTTTGAACCATCTATGAAAATTTTAGCACTAAGTGTTGCTCCCGTAATATTTGTAATACTTGATAGTTTTGTTTTGTCTTGCATCTTCACATCTTCAAATTGAGACAGCCATTTATCAGACGGTATATACTCCATAGGCTCATTAAAAGCAACGACCTCAATCCCCTTTAAGGTGGAGTCAGCAGAGATTAAATAGAGAACAACACCATTTTTTGTACGGATTTTTCTATTGATTAAGACTCCATGTCCGGTTGTTTTTCCATCTTTGGTGGCTTTAAAAACTCTCACTATTTTGTTTAGTAGTTTTACTTTGGCACTATCTTCAATATTTTGCACTTGAGCATTTGTCAATAAAATATTCTTTTTTTCAATCTTATTTTCATTTCCAAAATTTTCTTTCATGGCATCTATTGGAGAGATGAGTATTTTAGCACTCAAGGGAAGTGCTAAAATAAGCAAGAGAGAGTAAGTTAAGAGTTGTTTCATAATTATACCTAAAGCTTTAGTTTGTCGGATTTTATTCTATAAAACATCTTTTGTCAATGTAATTAATCAATAATATAAAGATAAAATATTATTAAAAAATAAAGCCCATTGATAGACTAGCTATATTTTTATCAGATACACCATCTTGTCTCTGCATAGCGTAGTCAGCTTTTAAAACAACCTGCTCATGTGGAAAGTAGTTTATACCTACCGTTGTTGTGTCAATCGATGCAACTGAGCTACCGCCCTCTATCTCATCTTGTGCAGAAGTGCTCTCATATTGAACAAATAGGGGCATTTTGTCCTGAGATGAGGTAAATGTCAATAAATCGTAACCAACATTCAAGTAACCGCCTTTTGCACTCTTAGGCTCTCCTATCGGGGTATTGCTACGTTCAGACTGAGTTAAAACACCATAAGCTCTAAACGCATCTTTATTATAATCAAAATGAACATCAATCATACTCAAGTCTGAATCAATGTAAGTCGAAGCACCAAGAAGCAGACCGTTTATGCCTGTATAATCCACTCTTGCAACAACAGCAAGCCCTAGTCTGTTTTGATTTCTATATGAACCGATACGGCTCTCTCTAAGCCACTTCTCTTTCTCTCCTAGTCCGGCTTCTAAATCCAAAGCAGAAAATGCACCTATTTTATATGAGAGATTATCAACTATATTACCGTAAGCCATTATGCCGCTCTCATGCCATGTAGAAGGAATAAGATATTTTTCAGTGTTTGGTCTTTGAACGGTTCTAAAGAGAGTCGGCTCATGTTTTTCGTTGATTAGACCCATAGGCATCAATATATTACCGACTCGTAAATTTATGTTTTCATTAAAAAGAAAGTCAAGATACATAAACTCCACAATAACATAACCATCTCCGGCTTTGTTGTCCCCACCGCCACCATGCTCAAACTCCAGCTCAGCATTTAAGATAATATTGTCTGTAAACTTGTAACCGATATAAGGAACAAATCTATAAACATCAATAATGTCTGAATTAGCAGAGCCTTCATTAGATGTATGTGCATAATACATCTCACCATATCCACCGATGCTTAGTGGCGACTTTGAGTAGTAAACTTTTGATGCCGCAGCGCCTAGACCGCTATGAGACTCTTTTGAGTCAACTGTCGTATAGTTAAATCCAGTTTGCAAATTGCTTGTCTCATCTGTTAGAATTTGAGTCTGCTCTTTTAACTTTGCAATCTCTTCTCTTAACTCCGCAATGTCAGAAGCCGTATCTGCATTTATATTTGTTGTTATTAGCAGTGCAGCAGCAAGACTAAATCCAAATCTTTTTCTTAGTAACTTCATATTAAACCCTTAATTTTAATGTTTTGATTACGATATTTGTTATCATAATCATTAATATGCAGAAGTTTAATATTTTTTTGCTTAAAGTAATATAAGAACGATAATTGTTATCATTACTTTTTTGAAGAAGGATTTTTTAGTTATCTTAGCTATAATTATAAAAAATAAAATGAAGTGAAATATGAGAGAGATATTTAGTAGAGTTGAAGAAGATATATTAGTAAATATAGAAGTAGAGGTCGATATAGAGGAGTACAGAGACTCTTATATCTGGCTTTTTAGTCTTTTTGTAAAGCCAAATAGTATAGATAAAGAGAGTGAGGCTTTTGAGCAATTTTTAGAGATTAAAGAGTCAATGATTATTTCAGTTGAGCATCAAAAAAAAGCAAAATATGTCGGCATGAGAGTTAATGAGGGCTGGTATGAGTTCTATTTTTATGCGAGAGATTCAAAAAATTTGCAAAATTTAGTCTCAGGCATATTAAAAGAGAGCGGTTATAAGTATGAGAGCAGTGTTGTAAAAGATGCAAAGTGGGATTTTTACCATAAAAATCTTTTTCCAAGCGAGCTTGAGTTTCATCATATTCAGAGTCGGAGTATAATATTTCTACTTGAGCAAGAGAATGATGAGCTTTTGGCGCCTAGAGATGTGGAGCATTATGTATCGTTTGATACGGCGACTCAAAAAGAGAGATTTCTAAAATCTGCGCTGACATTGGGATTTGAGTTCAAAGATGATATAAGCAGCGAAGAGTTTGAGCATGGGGCTGCTCTTGTAAAGTTTCATAATGTTACTTTGGAAGTGGTAATAGTGGTTGTAGAGGAGCTTTTTGAACTGATAAAAAAAGAGCATGGCTATT
>NZ_JALOAA010000061.1 GCF_023229025.1 Sulfurimonas sp. | reverse complement strand
GCAGTTTTAATAGCTTGCATTACTTTATTGTAATTAGGCTCTTGTCCAACATCTGAGACTATCTCTTGATAGGCGATTCTTCCATTTTTTCCAATAACAAAAATTGCTCTAATTAGCAACCCTTTAAGCTCCCCGTCCGTAACAACTACACCATACTTCTCGCCCACTTCTCTATAAGCAAAATCTGAAGATATAGAGATATTTTTTATACCTTGTCCCTTGCAAAAGCGATCATCTGCATATGGAAGATCCATTGAAACTACAGTCATATCCACTCCGGGAAACTGCTTTATCTCATCATCAAACCTCTTAGATTGAGCCGAACAAATCGGAGTATCAATAGAGGGTACGGTTGCAATAACCTGAACTCTATCACTCTTTCCACCAACTGTTTTTATAGCAAAGTTTGGCTCTGTAACACGAGCAACAGGCGCTTTTGCTCCTACTTTAGGAAAATTCCCCTTAACTTGTACTATCTCCCCATTATAGTCAATAGTGACTTCACTTGCTGTTAATAGTGTTGCCATAAAAACAAACAACATAAGTAATTTTTTCATCTATTTTAATCCCCCTTGCATAAAAATTTTCAAATTATAACTAATTATAAAGCATAATAGTATTAAACTATAATAAAAATTTATGCTTTTTTAGCAACCAATGATGCTACTTTAATTCTCTCACCCCTTAAATTTATATCTATTTTTTCTTCATAGTAAATAACATCGAGTCCTATAAAAGAGTGCAATAGTTCATTTTTTCTAAGTAAATAATCGAGGTTTGTCGTTGGGAGGTTAAAATCCCCATGAGCTACTATAAATGTCTCAAAAATTAAAACTCCGCCACTTTTAAGAGCATCTTTCATCTGGGATACTAAACGACGATTTAAGTAGTTAATATTTAATATCAAATCATACTTATTGGGAGTCAAATTGTATTTGTCTAAATCAGTCTCTATCCTTTTTATAGTTGAACTGTCTCTGACTTTATCAAGCGCATAATCCGATATATCGATAGCATCTACGATAAATCCCCTATCCGCCAAATAGTGTGTATTTCTTCCGGTTCCGCAAGCCACATCTATCGCTTGACCTACCTTTGCATGCTCAATATACTTCTCCAGAAGAGGAGAAACATTTTGAGGCATCGGATTGTCTAAATATCTCTCATTCCATCTCTGTTTATCTTCTTTCATCTACTTCCCCTTTTTAAGATAGTCTATTTTTATAATTTTGATATCCAAACTCTTTTATAAGTTCAAGAGTTTTATCTTCTCTTAGTATAGCCAATGATGGTAACTTTATACCGTTGAATGTGGTGTTTTTTACAAATGTATAATGAATTTGATCTTCAAATATCACTTTATCGCCCACTTTAAGAGGCTTGTCAAAAGAGTAGTCTCCCATTATATCACCGGCTAAGCATGTATTTCCGCCAAAACGATATGTATATCTTTTCTCTCCAGCTTCACCGCTTCCTCTTACCATAGCACGATAAGGCATAGCAAGAGTATCCGGCATATGTGCTTCTGCTGAAGTGTCAAGTATGGCAATATCCATACCGTTATGCACTATATCTAGCACACTGCTTACTAGCACTCCGGCTTGCCATCCTACAGCCTCACCTGGTTCTAGATAAACATCAACATCATACTTTTTTCTGAACTCTTTTATAGTGCGAATAAGTCTATCTACATTGTAACCATCTTTAGTTATGTGATGCCCGCCACCAAAGTTAATATATTTTAAATTTTTAAAATATTTTGAAAATTTTGCCTCAAAAGCCTCCAAAACATCCTCCAAGGCATCAACATCTTGCTCACAAAGCGCATGAAAATTGAGTCCGTCAATATACTCCAAAACCCTCTCGTCAAAGTTTGCAAGTGTAGTTCCGAGTCTGCTGTATAGCCCGCAAGGATTATATATATCTTTTGGAGATGAGGATTGCTCGGGATTTATTCTTAAAGAGAGACTTATTTCAGAATCTATCTCTTTGACTATGTCATGGTACTTAAATAACTGACTTGGCGAATTAAAGACAATGTGATCAGAGATACGTGCAATATTTTCAATATCCTCATCTTTGTACGCAGGTGAATATGTATGCACTTCAAGATTTGCATCATCTTTTACAAACTCATCTCTTGCCAGAAGCGCCTCATGTAGCCCGCTGGCCGTGCATCCCTTTAGATACTGTTTGACTAAAGGAAATGTGCTCCACATTGCAAAACCCTTTAGAGCTAAAATAATTTTAGCTCCACTCTCATTCTGAACACGGTTTAAAATTTCAAGGTTTGAGCGAAGAAGTGACTCATCACACATGTAGTAGGGGGTAGTTATCTGATCTAATTTTTCCATGACTTTATCCAAACTTTTTTACTATTTTTTTCTCATTCTATTTATTAAAACTTGATTATATTTCTCTTTTACTCTTAGAGCAATATGCTCAAAATCATCTGCATCAAGCCCCATATCTTCAACTATCTCGCAAGCCTCTTTTATTGAATCATTGGTAAAGACGCTTCTTGGATTTACTGCAGCTCTTACAGCATCTAAGGAGTCTATATAGGATTTAACTTTCGGGCTTGCATCCGTTTCAAAATCTAAGCCTTTTAGTATATCTACATAGAGCGATTCTAACATCCAGTGCTCAAAAAGCAGTGCAGTCAAGTAGTATGTAGTTGTACCTAGCAGGCTATACTCATACTCAATAACATTTTTTGTATTTCTATATCCAACGGCGAATTTACCGGCGTAGTGACTCTTGAGAACTTCATTTGCTAAAACAAGTTTTCCCGACTCCATGATAAGTGCCAACGGAGACATAAATTGTGCATGTCTGAGGTCTACCCTTGAGTACCACTGCATCATAAGAGTACTTTGAAGCTGACAAATATCATTAAATCTCTTGTTGTCAACACCATAAATCTCGGTATCTGCTTTTAACTCTTTATCCACCGCATACTTTAATACTAAACCGTAGATTTCATCTGTTCCAAAAAGAGTGACAGCTTGCGAAATAGAGGCAATTTTTCTAGAAAAACCGTATATCGGCGCGTTTATCATCTTTAGGATATTTGCAGCGAGTGCCGCATCATCCTCTATAACCTTTACAAGCCTTATGATATCAATGTTTTGTGAGCCACAGCTATATATCTGCTGTATTACAAACGGTGTGTTTGAGAGTGGGGGAAGTGACTCAATATCTGATATTATATGCTTAAAAGTCATATACTACGCTTCTAACTCTTTTATCTGCCAAGGAAGTCCTTGTATATTCATCTCATCCATAAAAGGGTCTGGGTCCATCTGCTCCATGTTAAAGACTCCAACTCCACTCCATACTCCCTCAAGCATTAGTTTTGCGCCTATCATAGCAGGAACACCGGTTGTATAAGAGACGCCTTGAGAGTTTGTCTCCCTGTAACACTCCTCATGATCTTTTACCTGATAGATATATATCTTTCTTTTTTTACCATCTTTTATGCCCTCTGCAACAATTCCGATATTTGTTTTGCCCTTAGTACGAGCCCCTAGTGATGCAGGGTCTGGAAGAAGTGTCTTTAAAAACTCTATGGGAGTTATCATCATGCCCTTATGCTCAACCGGCTCAATTCCAAGCATCCCGACATTTTGAAGCACTTCCATATGCTTTATATAACTCTGTCCAAAAGTCATAAAAAATCTAATGCGCTTTAAACCTTTGATGTGCTTTACTAGTGACTCCATCTCCTCATGGTAAAGCAGGTAGCTATCTTTTGGACCAATTTCAGGATAATCCCAAACTTGCATAATTTCAAGCGGCTCAGTCTCTATCCACTCTCCATTCTCCCAATATCTCCCCTTTGCCGAAACTTCACGAAGATTTATCTCAGGGTTAAAGTTCGTTGCAAAAGCGTAACCATGGTCACCTGCATTACAGTCAAGAATATCTATGGTGTGTATCTCATCAAAGTAGTGTTTTTGAGCATAAGCGCAAAATACATTTGTCGCCCCTGGGTCAAATCCGCTTCCTAAAAGCCCCATAATTCCTGCCTCTTTGAACTTCTCATCTCTTGCCCATTGAAGTTTATATTCAAACTTAGCCTCATCAGGATGCTCATAGTTTGCAGTATCAAGATATGGAGTTTTTGTAGCAATACACGCATCCATAATAGTTAAATCCTGATACGGAAGAGCTACATTTATAAGGATATCAGGCTTGCACTCGTTAATCAACTTTATAACATCATCTGTACTATCCGCATCTACTGTAGCTACTTCTATATTTGCATCTGGTAGTTCATCTTTTATCTCTTGACATCTCTGCAGAGTTCTACTTGCCAAAACAATTTTTCCAAAAACGTCTGCATTTTGTACGCATTTATGTACAACAACGCGACCTACTCCGCCTGCACCGATAATCAATGTTGTTCTCAAATCTAAATCCTTTTTAGTTTCATAACTCTGTCTCTTAGCTCTTGCGCCTTAATCTCCTGGGCAATCGGTTCTCCAAAGCAGACTCTGATTTGCCTCTTTTTTAAAAAACACCTTTTTGTTCCATCTTTATGCCTTGCAAACAGGCTTCCAAATATACCATCGATATAAAAAGGTACTATTACCGCCTGACCTCTATCTATATATTCGTAACCTCTGTAAAACTTTGCAACATCAGAACTTCTAGATATTTCTCCCTCAGGAAATATTGCTATTATTCTACCATTTTTTAATCTCTTTGAGGTTTCAATAAACGAATCTTTTGACGCTTTTTTTGAAACCGGTATCAATTGGGCAATCTTAAAAGCCCAGTTAAATAGCCTCCAGTTATATATATCCTTATCAATCATAAAGTTAATTCGTCTCTCAATCGGCAACTGAACGACAAACCAATCTATCCAGCTTACATGGTTGCCCAAGAGCATAACCGCTCTATCTTGCGGGATATTTTGAAGCCCCTCATAGTTAAACTTGTACCTAACTCTAAAAAGAGTCTCAAAGAGCGCCCAGCATGCCATGACAGAGTATCTTTTAAAGAGTATAAACACAAGATAAAGCCCGACAATGCCCATAATGTAAAATAGAATTTGTGCATCTGCCAAAAAGTATGCAAAGAGTGTTGTTATCATTAAAAAAACAAACATAAAAATAGTTTGAACAAAATTGTTACCCGCTATAATTGTTCCAAGATGTACATTTGACGAAAGGTACTGTATTTTTGAATTTAGAGGCACAATCAGCGCTCCGCTAAATAGCCCAAAGAGGATAAACTCTACAGACAAAAACGGTATGGACCCGGTTGAGGGGATCAAGAACAAGATAACCGTAACTCCTATTGCACTTATTGCAGAGAGTCCTGTGTTAATGTAGTATTTTGAAAAATTTGCAGCAAGAATTGAGCCGATAATTATACCTATGACTGAGAGTGTCATAATACCTTGGACTACAATTGCATTTGTAACTCCCAGTTTGCTCTTTGCATATTCGCCAAAAATCGCCAAAACAACCTGAGATATTGCCCAAAAAAGGCTAAGTGCAATAATGGCATCAAATATCTCTTTTTTTCTTCTTATCATGATAATATTTTTCCGAAGATAAGCACCCTTTAGGTACCTCTTAAATCTAAACTCCCTTTTGCTTGCTTCTATCATCTTATTTGGGAGTTTTGAAGCTAAAATAAACTCTATGACCGAGCCTAAAACCAAAAGCCACCCAAGAGGAGCAATATGGCGCAAAATATCCTCTTTTGTTTTAAACTCATCCCCAAGAAGGGCTTCAAAAAGCACTGTATAAAATATGATGCCCAAAAGAATTGCAGCGGTAGTAGTAGCCTGAACTGCCCCATTTCCTGCAGTTATAAATTTAACGCCGACTAGCTCTTTTATATATCCATACTTTGCAGGTCCGTAAATCGCACTCTGGAGTGCAAGTAAAAACGTCATAGCAAATGCAGTAAAAAACCATCCATTGTAGTAAGAGTAAGTAATGATGAGCGTAATAGCAACTGCAAAAAGTGATGAGTACTTCATAACTATGTTTTTAGCAAACTTATCAGCCAAAAAACCCGCAGGCGAGAACATTAAGATAAACGGGAGAAGCATGAGCGCATTTACAACTGCCGTTAGAATAATCTGAGTGCTTCCGTCATAAATTTTAAAAACTGTATTTTGAATGATTATCTTATGCCCTAAATCCGTAAAAGCATTTAAAAAAACAACTGCTAAGTAGTTTATAACTCCGACAATAGCAAACATTTTTTTCACAATAAACTAATCTTCCTTTGCTGCTAAAGTCGTGCTCCAGCCCTCATAATAGCCATGCTCTTTTTTTATCAGTTCAAAAAGCTCCTCTACAACCACTATTACCACTTCCAAAGTAACATTATGAAACTTTACAAGAGCAGCCCCATACTCAAACTCTTCGCTGCTTATGTCATCTTTAAACTCAAATCCCAATGTCAACGCAGATTTTAGAAATCTCTCTTTTTGAGTAGCCGTATCAAACGATACATAATGCTCTACATCTCTAGGTGCAAAAAGCTCATCATCCTCTTGCTCAAGTAGAAATATTATACTCCGACTCTGAATATGATGAAACTCAAGCTCACTTGGAAAAAGATTTTTATGGTAGAAATCCCATTTTGCATCTTTTACAACACTGCTCTCATGCTTATAGCTGCTCTCTTTTAATATACCTGAGACTAAATTTTGCAAATTTTTTGAATCTCTCGCATAAAAATAGAACTCATACCAACCCTCATTAACTCTCATGCCGACATATTTTGCTTTTTTTTGATGCTCAAGTAAAATAATCTTGGACTCTTTAATCTCTAAAAACTGCTCAAAAGCCTCACTCTCTTCATCTACACTGCTTGGCTTTACAAAGAGACTAAAAAGCCAGATATAGGAGTCTTTATAATCCTCTATATCAACCTCTACTTCTATATTTACTAATATATCTTCTTCAACTCTACTAAATATTTCTCTCATATTTCACTTCATTTTATTTTTTATAATTATAGCTAAGATAACTAAAAAATCCTTCTTCAAAAAAGTAATGATAACAATTATCGTTCTTATA
>NZ_JALOAA010000060.1 GCF_023229025.1 Sulfurimonas sp. | reverse complement strand
CACACCTAAAGCATCTGTGTTAAACAGAGTTACGCCAAGACGACCAAGACTAAAAGTGTCTGTAAAAGTCAGTTTACCGCTAAACCCTAATCCTGAACCTTCACTAACATAACTGTTGGCAATAGGAGCACCATTTGCATCCACTTCTTGAACTACATCGTTAGAGCCGTTAGCCACCTCAAATGAACCCCCGACATTGTCGGCAATTTTTCCGCCAATTAAAAGAGCAGATTCATCAAAAATTTCTGAGAGTGAATCATCATTCCCAGGAGTATCACTATTTCTATCGACATGACGAGCTTTAATTACAACACTAATACCTAAGTGTTGAGGAAGAGACAAACCTGAGTTTGATTCGCTTTTAAGCTCTTGTTGCCCACCTGTCATAGTAAAACCGGACATCTTAAACTCTCTACCAAAGGAGTTAAGTTTTGGCATTGCTTGAAAGTGGCACCCTGTACAATCCATCCCCATCTGTCTTGCAAAAGCAGGATTAGCCTCAACTGCCGTGGCACACATTATAGATAAACTAACAATAGATATGATTTTCTTTGTTGAAAATCTTTTCATTGCAAATCCTTTTGTATTAAAAAATCTTATGAATAAAACAATAATATTCATAAGTAAAAACTATAGGAATACTAAGCTTAATAGAAGCTTAAATCCTTGTTTTTTGAGGACAAAAACAAAATAATGGCATAATAATGGCATATTGATTAATATTTAATCATTTTTTTGATTATTTTATTGTATTTAATATGTATAATTTGCACATCTTAATGATAAGGATAGTTTATGAAGAGATATTTGCTTGCTTTGTTAGTGTTGCCGACTCTGCTGTTTGCTAAAGATTCTTTAAGTAGTGGTGACACTGCTTGGATGTTAGTTGCTACGGCTTTTGTTATGTTGATGACACCTGCCGGGCTTGCGCTGTTTTATGGCGGACTTACTCGTTATAAGAGTGTTATAAATACTATTAGTATGAGCTTAGGCGCTTTTGCAGTCGGTTCTTTAGTATGGGTACTGGTTGGTTACTCTATCGCATTTGGTGAGGGCGATTTTATCGGTACCGGCAAGGTTATGTTGTCGGGAATCACTTCAGGTACTCTAAGCGGCACTGTTCCTGAGCTGCTATTTGTCGCATTTCAAGGAACTTTTGCAGCTATTGCAGTTGCAATTGCTAGTGGTTCTATGATAGAGAGAATTAAGTTCTCTACATTTATTCTCTTTGCCGCATTGTGGATAGTTGCCGTTTACGCACCTATTACACACTGGGCTTGGGGTGGTGGTAAAACACTTCATTTTGATGAGATGGACTTTGCAGGCGGAACGGTTGTTCATCTAAATGCCGGTGTAGCAGGTTTGGTTGTTGCAATAATCCTTGGGAGAAGAGAAGATTACGGTAAAGTTGCAATCAAGCCATTTTCGCCTGTTTTGGCGGCACTAGGTGCCGCACTATTATGGTTTGGATGGTTTGGTTTTAACGCGGGCTCTCAGTTAGCAGCTGACGGTGTTGCTGCCTCTGCATTTTTAGTGACAAATGTTTCTGCCTCTCTTGGTGTTATTGGGTGGATAACTTTTGAGTGGCTAGTTTACAAAAAAGCTACTTTAGTTGGTGCTGCTTCCGGTGCTGTTGCAGGTCTTGTTGCAATTACTCCTGCTTCAGGTAGTACGGGTGTTGAGGGTGCAATTATAATTGGTTTTATCGGTGGTGCTTTAGGCTTTTACGGTGTTTCTAAGCTTAAAAATATGTTTAAAGTTGATGACGCGTTAGATGCTTTTTGGATTCACGGTTTAGTCGGCATTTGGGGATCTGTAGCTACTGCACTCTTTATTGCAGATTATGCAAAGCCGCAAGAATACAACATGATTTTACAGCTTGCAAATCAGCTAAAAGCTATTGCTTTGACTATTATATATAGTGCCGTGGCAACTGCAATTGTTTATTTTGTAGCTTCTATACTTACGGGTGGAGGGCGAGTTGATGATGAGAGTGAACATAGAGGTCTTGATGAGACTCTTCACGGAGAAAAAGCGCTAAATCTGTAATAGCAGCTTAGATTAAATAGCAGTTGTGTAAAAATATAAAAACAGTTACAATTTTAAACTTAATTTGGAGATATTATGATGAAAAAAGTAGAAGCGGTTATAAAGCCATTTAAATTAGAAGATGTAAAAGATGCTTTGGCTGAGATAGGAATTACAGGCATGACGGTAAGCGAAGTGAAGGGCTATGGTCGTCAAAAAGGGCATAGTGAACTTTATCGCGGTGCTGAGTATGTTGTGGATTTTTTGCCAAAGATAAAACTAGAGATGGTAGTTAATGATGAAAGTGTAGAGCAGGTTATAGATACTATTGTAGAAGCTGCCAAAACAGGCAAGATAGGCGATGGCAAAATATTTGTAACCGATATTGAAAAAATTATACGTATTCGTACGGGTGAGACTGATAGCGAAGCTATATAAATATTTATATCTGCATTTAACGAAGTAGTAACAATCTTTTTGTTACTATCTTCTTTATGATTAGACATAGCAACTCCCTCCTTATCTCTATAGTAGTTCATCTCCTTTTACTCCTTGGTGCATACTTTACATGGAGTAATTATATGCAGACGCAAAAAACCTATCAAGAGGATAGAGTATGTTTGCAATTAAACAAAATGAGTTTTCAAAAAGAGATAAAAGAGGCTAAGAGAGTTCAAAAGCCAAAACCCAAAGAGGAACCAAAGCCACAAATAGAGAAAAAACCGGAGCCTAAAATAGAACCCAAAGTAGAAAAAACAGTTCCTGAGGTAGTGCATAAGAAGCTTGAACTTAAAGCCCCAAAGCCTCTTGTCCCTGATGTTGGCATAAAAAAAGAGAGCCAAGAGAATGTAATGAAAGAGGTTAAAATAGATAAAGAAGTTAGAGTAGAAAAAGAGAGTAAAGAAAAAAAAGAAGTTTTAAAGACAGAGCCAAAGAAAGCCAAAAAGAGTATTTTAGAAGAAAAGTACAGCAGGGATGAGTACATGAAGGTAAATACATCTAAAATTATTGAGCTTATAAGAGAGAATCTGTACTATCCCCTAGCGGCACGAAAAAGAAATATAATGGGCAGAGTCAGCATAAAATTCACGCTAGACTGTGATGCAAAAATCAGTAACATTGAGATAGTTGATTCAAACAGCAATATATTAAGCCGAGCAGCTATTAAAACTATTCAAGAGCTAGATGGAAAATTTCCAAAGCCGGAGCAAGTAGTTACATTGAGTCTACCGATAGAGTATACTTTGAATTAAGATTATATACTTTTTAAAATAGGAATTAAGAGATATGACATGTAAATATAACGACAATCACCACCATCCTCTTCCAATCAAGCCAAGCAAAGATAAAAACGGACACAATCATGACCACGGCACACTAAAAGATAAAAAACTACTAAAACTCTCTTTTGCTATAACATTTGTAGTTATGATAGTTGAGATAGTAGGGGGTATCTATGTAAACTCACTAGCACTTATTAGTGATGCAATTCATATGTTTACTCATGCTTTTGCACTCGGGCTTTCACTCTTTGCACTTATAATCTCTACAAAAGAGATTGATGATGAGAAGTCGTTTGGCTACCATAGGGCTGAGGTTTTAGCGGCATTTATAAACGGTCTTACCATAGCACTCTCAGTTTTGTGGATAGTTTATGAGGCGATAATGAGACTCTTGCATCCAGAGGAGATACTCGTAACTGCGACTATTTGGATAGCTACTTTAGGGTTGGTTGTAAACGTGATTACGGGGCTTATACTCCTAAGAGCAAATCATGACAACATCAACATAAAATCCGCGTTTTTGCATATGCTAGCAGATACAATCTCCTCCGCGGCTATTATCTTGGGTGCTATAGTTATCTACTACACACAATTTTATATACTAGATACCATATTGGCTCTGCTTGTAGCTATCGTGATAGCAAAATGGGCAAAAGATCTGCTTAGCAACTCCATACATGTTCTCTTAGAGGGCTCTCCGCACAATACCCAAGAGATAAAAAGTGCAATTTTAGAGGAGTTTGAACATGTGGTTGATGTACATGATATACATTGTTGGGAGATTTCGCATAACTACTACTATCTTACATGTCACATAGTTTTAGACTCTAAAGAGGCTAAATTATATAACGATACTATTGTTGATGTCGGCAAGTTTTTAGAAGATAAATTTAATATAGGACATGTAACTATACAGATAGAGTTTAGCAAGTTAATTGTTTAGATGAAGTCTTTTTTAACATTATTAACAATAAGATAGTAGTTTACCGTTTTTAACAATACCTGCAATAAAAGGAGCCTACTATGTTGTTAAAAAAAATATTAGCAGCTATGTTTATCACTCTTTTTGCAGTAATACTTTTCTACATATGCTACACATCAACTGAAAACTCTCTACTTCTTTACGCTGTAATAATTGTGCCAATAGCTTCTATAGCTACATATTTTTTAATAACAAAATCTTTTCAAAAGAGAAAAAGTATTGAATATATTAAAGAGGATAGCAGTGAAATTAAAGAGTTTGAAATATCACAAAAAGAGTATAGAAGTTTAGTAGAAAATTCACAAGTCGGGATTTTTACTACAACCATAGATGGAGAGGTGCTTTACGTAAATGACTCTTTAATTAAGATTATGGGCTACGAATCGCTTGATGAGTTGAAGAATAAAAATATAATTAATGCATATAAAGAGCCGGCGCAAAGAGCTAGCTTCGTATCTCAGCTTAAAGAGCATGGCAGAGTTGACAATATTGAGATGAATCTTTTGACAAAAAACAAAGAGCAGAGAGTTATACAAATCAGTGCACATATTGAGGGAAATATTATTTCAGGAACTTGTCTTGATATAACAAAAAGAATAGAGATGGAGAAAAATCTTGAAAAACTTGCAACGACTGATAAGCTAACAGGAATATATAACCGTCATAAATTTGATGAGATATTCAAGGCTGAAATAGGGCGTGCCTTAAGATATAAAACTCCACTAGTACTTATAATGTTTGATATTGACCACTTTAAAGATGTAAATGACAACTATGGACACAATGTCGGTGATGAAGTTTTACAAGCAATAACGGATATTGTAAAGAGTAATATCAGAGATACTGATATCTTTGCAAGATGGGGAGGGGAGGAGTTTGTTATCTTGTCTCCTCAGACTAAAAGAGAGAGCGCAATTGCTCTAGCTCAAAAGTTAAGAAAAGCGATAGAGAGCTTTTTGTTTGTTCAAAAATTGACTTTGACATGTAGTTTTGGAATGGCTTTTTATAAAGAAAATGAGAGCAGAGACAACTTTATAAAAACTGCTGATGATGCTCTATATAGAGCTAAGAAGCAAGGAAGGAATAGAGTTGTTACTTAAAACTCTTAAAGTTTTATGACTTCACTTGGTTTCTGCCGCCTCTTTTTGCTTCATACATCTTTTCATCTGCCTTTTTAATCGTATCTTCAATTGCGTCTCTCTCATCATGCAAGGCTACACCAAAACTACAAGTAATAGCCGGTATATTTTCAACTTTCTCGTTTTGTATCACAAATCTAAGGTGCTCTGCTTGCCGTATAATATCATCTATAGTTTTAGTGTACATAACAACAATAAACTCCTCTCCACCCCATCTAATTAGCTTGTCATCTTTTCTTATAAAGCGCTTTGTAGTAGTTACTAGATTTTTTAAAACCTTATCCCCAATATCATGTCCATAGTTGTCATTTACATCTTTAAAGTGGTCAATGTCAAAGAGTATGATTCCGGTTTTACCGTTTCGCTTCTCATTATTTTTAAGTATACTCTCTATAGATGAGTCAAAGTATGTTCTGTTATAAGCGTTTGTGAGAGGGTCTTTGATTGCTTTTATCTCTAGTTGAAGTTTCTCAAACATCGTATCGCTAATATCACTAAAGTTTATCACATACGATTGAGGATCATAGCTGTTAATGGAGACTGAGAATGCATGGGGTCTATTGTTTTTATTTAGCATAGATACTATTCTCTCTCTGCCGGGAAGGTTTAATAAACTTCTTATCCAATGCTCCTCTTTTGGCATCATTTTTCCGACATGAAAGAAAGTGCTATCTTCTATAAATAGATTGTTTATGCATGGATGTTCTTGTGAAAACTCCTCTAGATTCTCATATCCAAAAAAGTCGTAAAACTTCTTATTTGCAAAGAGTATCTTTGTCGAATCTGTCAAAATAACGATACTATCTTGTATATCTATAAATTTACGAAGCATATTCATACTGTTTTTTTGGTGTGTTATATCTGTGATAATTCCCTCTATTATCTTTAATCCATCTTCATTTATGCTAGTTCTTCCACTCTCCCGAACCCATACCTCGTCACCGATAGAGTTTAAAATCCTATACTCTATGGAGTATTGGTCTATATCTGCTATAGCTTTTTGAATTTTTGACTCAACGGTTTGCTTATCATCAGGATGAATCAACTCTCTAAAGTTTCTGACTCTGTTTAAAATAAAACCTTGAGGCTTGTAACCTGTGATTTTATGGACAGCAGGGTTCATAAAGAGCATTGTCATATCTTTGTCTGCTTTGCATCTAAACATAATGCTGGGGATATGGTTGACAATTGATTGGAGCTCATTTTTTATAGAGCAGATTTTCTCTTCATACTCAACAATATTGGTTACATCATGAACTGTTCCTACTGTATGTGTATGTTCACCTTTTTCATTATAGGAGTGATAACCAATCTCGTTTACATGGAGTATAGAGTTGTCCGGTCTTATAACTCTGTGTTGGATTTGGTAGTCGCTTTTTGTCTTTATAGAGTCTGAAAATACATTTTTTAACACTTCTTTGTCATCAGGATGAACATAGCTTAAAAAGATATCAAAAGTAGGTGTAATGGATTGCTGCTCAAGATTGAAGATATCGTATATTTCATCACTCCATGTCAACTTTTTGCTCTCTGCATCAAACTCCCAAAAACCGAGTTTTGCAAGACGCTTTATGCTCTTTAGCGCGTTATTGCTTTTTTGAAGTTTTTGACTCTTTTTTTGAATCTTGTAGTAGAAGTATGTCAGTAGAGCAAAGAGAAGTATTGTAAGTATATTAATGAGTATATCTTTTTTA
>NZ_JALOAA010000027.1 GCF_023229025.1 Sulfurimonas sp. | reverse complement strand
AACACTCTATCGATGTTTTCCAGCGTCGCTATCGCTTGCGTAGAAATTTCGTTTCACTCATTTTGTGGAGGGGAATTATAGGCAAGTTAGGCTTATTTATTTCTTAATTAGTGTGAGAGTTTTTGAACATAACTTTTTTGGTAAAATATACTTCAGTTTTATAGTATATGTGCATAACCACTTTCAGGCTCAATAGCTATTACAATGTTCTCATTATTATCACTCAAAGTAATTCTGCATTGCGCTGTTATCAACCTATCTGCAGCATGATAAGCTGAAGTATAATTATGAAATGCCCCTCTTAACGGCCGTCCTAAGTTATCAAATGCTATTCTTTGGCTTCCCGCTAACGAACAGCTTCCAGAGAATGCAACTCCAATAATTCCATAATTATCACCAAGATTCATTTCATGAGTTGCTTCATCATCTCCAGAATGTATAAGAGCCGCTCCATTTGCACCACCAGTCAATCTCTTGGTATTATTAAGAGGATTCACGGCAACTTCTTCTGGATCAGGATTTCCTGTGCTATTTCCAAGTCTATCAGAAAAAATAGTATAGCTCCACTGGTTAAACGTATTTTCGCCATTTGAAAAAAAAATCTGCCATCTTTCTTTAAACCATTTTTGATTACCTGCACTATCTACTCTATTGGTGTCAAACTTATCATCAACCATCGCTAAATGTTGTGTATATCTAATATGTGAGACAACTTGTTCTGCAGCTTCACGTAGTGAGCTTGAGCCAATTCTTGGAATCATTACTGCGGCTAAAATTCCCACAACTACAATTACAAACACAAGTTCTAGCATAGTAAATGCTTTTTTCATAATAATCCAGTTAAATCTTTTTACTACAAGTATATCAAAAAATATATAAAAAATTTAAATAAAATCATAAAGGGAATTTTTATTAGAGGGGTTTAGAACTATTCAAAGAGAGGTGCTCTCTTTGAATTAAAAGGCAGAGATTTTTAAATCTTCTCTGCAACCTGAACATCATATAAAATGTCATCCATAGGATGTCTATACATAGGCATAGCTAGACGTTTTTCATCTAAGATATGACCGATAAATCCGATAGAGCGTCCTACGATAAAGAATGAGTTAAGCGTTCCAGAAGTTATAAACTCATCAATTTCTACTTCTGTATAACCTAAAGCTCTCCACATATCAACCATTAAGATACCGATTGTTCCATCAACATTAAGAATTAAATTCTCTTTTTTAGATGTTGTTAATTGCTCAACTGTCAATGCATAATCAAGTAACGGAGTTGCAGGAAAATACTCACGAGCAAACTTTTTAAGACCCTCAACGCGTAAATCAGGGTTCTTAAGAGATTTGATTCTATGTCCAATACCAGGAATAGGAACACCCTCTTTTTTCATATGATTTAAAAACTCTGCAGGAGTAAGTTTGTTGTCATCCGCATATTTGAAATACTCAGCAGCACCGTCAATTGCACCGCCAAATCTTGGTCCTATTGTTAAAAGTCCTGTTACAAGTGATTCTACAACGCTTTTTCCTGCTCTTGCAGTTACTTTTGCATTGTGAGCACCGGAAACTGCAGGACCATGGTCTGCTACGGTTTTCATTACAGTCTCAATAAACTCTGTAGCCCATTTTGGATACTGTTTTTTAAACCATAAAAGTGAAACAACATCACCGATACCTTTGCCTGTATCTGGAGTTGCAAGAGAAGAGATTGGGAAGCCTGCATAAGTTGCCTCATCCCCTCTATCATCAGAAATTGTACAGATAAACTCTTTTGATTTTCTAACTTTAGGGCATACGTTGATAGGTGGTTCAACTATGTCTTTTATAGTACCTGAGGCGTGTAGCTCATGATAAACAGCGCTTATTATTTCCGGTAAATCATTGAATGATGCAGGAACATGGATACCAACTTCTTTCATAGCTTTGTTTTTAGCCTCAGCTGTTTCTGCCTCAGCATTTGCAGATGCCCCCGCATGTCCGAACTGTACGCCGCTGTCATAATATTTAGCGATTGTACCTATACACCATGCGATAATCGGCTTTTTAATTTTTCCGCTTTTTACAGCTTCGATAACTTTATACTCTTCAGTACCACCCACCTCTCCAAGAAGAAGCATATACTTAACTTCAGGATTAGCTTCCATTCTTAAAAGATTGTCAATAAATACAGAACCAACAAATCTATCTCCACCGATAGCAACACCCTCTGCAATACCGTCAGCGTTAATAGCGATAATATTTGAGAGCTCGTTAAATAGACCGCCTGAGCGAGTTACAAGTCCACATGAACCCGCACGGTGAAGTTTAGACTGAACAATATTTTCAATTGTTCCACCAATGTTTGCTATTTTAAAAGCTCCCGGTGCAATTGCTCCAACTGTAGCAGGTCCGATTACAGTTACGTTTTTTTCTCTTGCGGTCTCATTCATACCACGAGCAAGTCTCTCAGGAATACCCTCTGCCGTAATCATTATAGAAGAGAAGCCGCCAATCTCTAAAGCTTCCATAGTAACATCATAAGCTGTTCTAAATGATGCAAAGTTTAAAAGTACATCAGCTTGCGGCTGGTGTGCCTTTGCTTCAGCAGTATTTTTATAAATAGGAACCATTATCTCCTCTGGGCCATAAAAAAACTTCTCAAATTTATTTGTACTTGTAGGAGCTACAATAGCTGCAACAGAAGGTTTAGTTCTTTTTATCGTGTAGTCATAATCCAACATTCTTTGAATTGCAGTCTTGTTGTTATTCCAAAAAATTGCTTGTGTGTCTCTAGTAAATAATTGTGCCATAATCTCCCCTTACTTCTCTAATGCCATACGTACAATGTCAGTAACATGTGTCTCCGGCCCATAAACTTCAATATAAAGACCAAGTCTGTCAGCAGCTTCTTTAATATCTTTAAGACCTTTTTCGTAGTTTGGTCCACCGCGTCTTACATAAATCTTAACACCAACCTTTTTCATCTTATCAGCATAGTTCTCAAAAGCTTGAATTATTCCGGTAAATGTTTTTGCAACATCCGTAAAGTTAGCAATAGCTCCACCGATTATTAAAACTTTATCTCTGCCTTTAGCATCTTTTTCTCTTGTCATAAGATCCAAGATTGTCTCTGCATAAAATTTTGTCTCTCCGGTTGTCGGTCCACCTGAATACTCGCCATAGTTAGCAAGATCTTCAATACCTGCATAATCAGCAATAGTATCTGCATAAACAACAGAAGCACCACCGCCTGCAACCATAGTCCAGATTCTAGCGTCAGGCTTAAGAATAGTTAGTTTAAGTGAAGCGCCTGATTTGCTATCTGCTTCTTCAATTGCTAAAACTTCCGGAGATTTCTCTTCCATACCAAAAGATGTTGGATACTCAATATTTCCCCACTGCTCCTTCATCATAAAGCCGGCAGTATCGTCAAGTTTTGCAACCATATCTAATAGTTCGATTTTATTACCTTGCATTACAAAAGGATTAATCTCTAGATATGCAAAGTTTAATTCACGGTACGCTTTAAAAAAGCCTATACAAAAGTTTGCAAAATTAGCTTTATCTTTCTCAGCTACATCAGCAGGCACGTTTGCACGAATTTTTTCTGCAATCTCATCTTCGGTTGCAGTGATAGAAAATGCTAATTCAGTAACCTTCTCATCCCAACCCTCTTCAACTTCCATACCGCCTTCTGCCGACATGTATATAACATCATCATCGCCTACACACGTAGCAGAAACATAGTACTCTTCGGCTTGTTCATGTGGAGTAAACGGCTCAACGATAAAATGAGTAAGCATATCAACACTTGGTTCACCTGTTGGTGTATCGCCATCAAACGAGAAGTAAACTGATTGCTCAGTAGATGATTTTTCATCTATCCAACTAGCAGCTTTTGCTAAAGAGACATCTCCCGGCTTAGCATCTTTAAATAGAACTAAATTGTTTTTTCCTCTTTTACCAAATAACATATCTGGTTTAGCAACTAATTTTTTTTCTTTCAACCATGTCTTCTCTTTTGCAGCTTTAGTTAATTCTGATCCATTACGAACTATAACCGTTTCATATGCATAAGTAAAATCCGGAAAATACTTATCCCAATGCTTAGCCAAAATTGACTTAGCATCATATTCTCTTATCGCTTTTTGAGCCATTGAAACTCCCTGTTTTTAATATTTATGAAATTTTATCATATGAAAACCAATCTTAGACTATATATAAAGATTAAGTGTATAATAGATTTAATTTATGTTTAAATCTGTAACATTAGCAGAGTAAACAACTCTATTTTTGTAACTAATTGTTACACTATCAGATTTTATTGCCTCTGTTGGAATTTCTTCTAATACATAGTTGTTGCATTTTGTTACACCGTAAAACTCTAATCTATTTGACATTTTCGCATCACTGTCTACACAACTTATTCCCATCTCTTTAAGCTCATGAGCTAACTCTTTTGCAACATGCATTTTATATGAGAAGTGTTTTTTTGGATCTTCTATTATATAGTATAAGTACTTATTGAAAAAAACTACTGAGCTGTTTATCAGTAACAGTGTAAGCGATACTATAAATGCTAATTTATAGTTTTTCCTAAATATATTTAAGCGAACTCTATAAGAGTGTTCAAATGTTTGTGCCATAAGCGGAAATGCCAATAAGAGGTATGGAGCGAATTGCTCTATAGCAACACGCTGTCTAAATGAGAGCAGAAGAGAAAAAACAAGCACTACCGTAGAGATAAACCATAGTAGCTCAAACTCCTTAGTTAAATACCTTCTGTATAGCACGTAAAAAAGATATACAAAAATTATAGGAGAAAAGATTGCCGCATATATTCCAATAGAGTCTAAAAAATAGCCTTTTGGCGAGCCATGTGCATCAAACCCATATATAAATATTGATGATAACAGCATTATGAAATTAAATATAATAAATTTTTTATCTTTTTTATAAATTGAAAATATTATAAGTGCTATAAATAGAGGAAGAAAGTCACTCTCTATAAGCATGTAGAGAAGAAGGAGCGCATAGCTATACTTTATAGAGTAATTTTCATATATATAGACAAATAAAAATAGCCCAAATAGAATAACTCCTGCACTATTTACAATGATTGCCGAGCTAATAACTCCCGGAGTAAGAATAAACACTATAAGAAGCCATACTCTGTTCCTCTGAATTTTCACATAGTTTTTGGATATCTTATAGAGTAGTATTGCGCTTAAAATATGTAAAAAAATCATGGGAAGACGCAAAGCAAAATCATTTTGTCCAAAAAAGAGTAGTGAACTATTTATAAAGAGTTGTAAAATTGAAAAAGTGCCGCTTAAAATGTCTGCCTCATGATAGGATATAGAGAGCTCATTTATTTGTAAGGTAAGCCACAGCGCATCTAATCCTAAAATCAGAAATAGGACGAGCCTTAAACTCATAGCTTTAAAAAATTTCCAATTATCTCATGTCCATACTGGCTCATAATAGATTCAGGATGAAACTGAACACCGTAAATACTTCTGTCTTTTATTTTCAAAGCCATAATCTCGTTATCGTCAGTACTATATGCAGTTGGCTCTATTTCACTAGGAAGCTTGTTTTTATCCACTATCAGTGAGTGGTACCTAGTAGCTATAAACTCCTGAGGGATATCTCTAAAAATCTCGCACTCTAGCGTACGTTTCATTGTAGATGTTTTTCCATGCATCATATTTTTCGCACGTATAACTTTTGCACCAAAGACCTGCGCAATACTTTGATGCCCCAAACATATGCCTAAAATAGGAATCTTATCTTTGAAGTGTTCAATCACTTCTAGCGTAACTCCAGCTTCATCAGGAGAAGCCGGACCAGGTGATATTATTATTTTCTCAGGACCCAGTGCTTCAATCTCTTCAACACTCATCTCATCATTTCTAATTATTTTTAAATCCGCACCTAACTCTCTGCAGTATTGAACAATATTATAAGTAAAACTGTCATAATTGTCTATCATTAATATCATATTTTGTTTTCCCTACTTAACCTATATAACAAGGATTTTTAAAATTTTATAACTTTTTCTTTAAGTAATAGTAGCTCCCTACCAAAATCTACCTTGATGAGTAAACTAGGGCACATTATACTCTTTCTTAAATATTTTTTGAATTAAACTTACTCAAGAGGTTTAAAATTGAACAACTTTTTTAAATACTATTAAGCAAGCTGAATTAATATTTATCTAACTTTATAGATAGAGTTGTATTGGGGTACTTTAAAAATAGGTTATTTTGGTAGTAGTTATTAAGTAAAAATATGTTGTTTAAAAAAGGAAAGTATGGTGCGCCCGACATGATTCGAACATGTGACCGCTGGTACCGCAAACCAGTGCTCTATCCAGCTGAGCTACGAGCGCACACCATCTCTAAATAAAGAGACCGAAATTATATCACTCTTAGCTTATATAATAATAAATTACATCTTAAATATCTAGTTTTCTTACAATCTCTTCTATTCTCTGCTCTTGTAAAAAAAGTTCATGATTTTTACGAACATAGGCTTGAAGCAGTGTTTTTAACTCATTATTGCCCTCAACGTTAAAATCTTTTCTCATCTGCTGTTCTAAAAAAACAGCAAAATTATCCTCGACATCGACATCAAAACGACGATTTCCTATATTTAAACCAAGTTTTTTACTCATGAGTTTAAACCATTATACTTTCTAATTTATCTACAATAGACTCTATTTCGGCATCTTTGCGCACATTTTGCTCTATTAGTTTTTCTATCTCTTGATTTTTTATTTCACTCTCAGCTTTTATCTTAACCAACTCTATACGCAGTGCTTCATTATCTTCCTTAAGAGAGTTATACTGCTCAACAATAGTTGAAACTTTCTCGTTCAATCTTGCTAAAGTTGTTTGGTTTTGCATAAAACAGTCCTATTAATTATTATATAATTATAATTCTATCATAATTTAATATAGGAGAGTTTCAAAAAAATTAACTTTTTAAAGCTCTTTACTCTAATTTTTACTCTATAATAAAAACTAAATCTTTAACTTGTTACAATAAAATCCACAAACTCCTTGAAGGCTTAAAAACAAGGAGACTGCAAAGAATAAAGGAAAATTAATGAAAAGAGTTGTTATTAAAGTTGGCACTGCCGTCTTAACGCAAGATAATTATATTGCTAAAGAGCGCATGTTAAATCTAGTTACACTCATAGCAATGCTTAAGAAAAAATATAATGTGGTACTTGTTACATCAGGAGCAGTTGCTGCCGGATACTCTATACTAAAGCTTGATAAAAGAAAACAGATAGGCAAAAAAGCCCTCGCTGCTGCAGGACAACCAATCTTAATGACTGCATATAAAAAGAAATTTGATATTTATGATATTACAACTGCACAAATTTTACTTACTGAAGATGATTTTGACTCAAGAAAACGTACTAAAATGTTTCAAGAGATTATTGATGCGCATCTAGAAAACGATATTTTACCGATAGTAAATGAAAATGATATAACATCTACTCCAGAGCAGCTCTTTGGGGACAATGACCAACTATCTGCTAATGTAGCATATGCAACCGATGCTGAACTTTTAGTAATTTTAAGTGATATTGACGGTTATTATGATAAAAATCCACAAGAGTTTAAAGACGCAAAACTATATAAAACTATCAATGAACTACCAAAAGAGGCGCTCTGTGATCTTCCTACGGCAAATAATGAATTTGCAACCGGTGGAATTGTAACAAAACTAAAAGCTGCTGAATTTTTAATGAGTCGTGGGAAAAAAATGCTTCTATGTAACGGTTTTGACTTAGATGCGGCAAAATCTTTTCTTCTAGACGGCAAGCATACTCTAGGAACACTATTTGAGCCAAAAGCTAAAAAATAACTCTATGCTTCACATATTATTGGTAGCATTTTAAATGCTACCAAATATCTTTTTAATCGTAATCTTCTATAAACTTATTTCTGTGTGAAAACTTCTCTACAGGTTCATAATAGTCATCGTCTTCATCCCATGAATTCGCAAGTTCATTCTCAACTATTCTCTCATATCCTATTTTATTGAGTTCATCATCGATTTGCTCTACATCTATACCATTTTTTCTGCTAAAGTCTAAAATGTAATCGATATCACTTCTTATTACACCGTTTAACTCTAACATAAACTCTAAATCTTTAAACGTCATATCTGCCCTTTTAACAAATACACTCCGATTTTTTGCGGATCAATCTCTTTTAGCATACTGCCACTATAATTTACATCTTCCCTTTTTTATGTAATTAAAATTATACTCTTAAATGAATTTTTTTTTGCTAAAAATAACTTTAAAATAAACTATAATTTAATAAACTTTATATACAAATAGCATTATAGAATATGATATAATCTTCTTAAAAATCGGATTAGTTTAATGGCAGAGAAAAAGATTATCGGTACTAGAGAACTTATATCAATTCCTGATTTGGATCTTTATGATTTAGATGTAAAAATAGACACCGGTGCTGATTCAAACGCTCTGCACTGTGACGATATATTTGTCGATGAAGATAATATCGTACATTTTAAACTACTAGATGAAGTACATGCTGCTTACAATGGAAAAAAGATGGCAGTGCCCCTTCATGCCATAAAAAAAGTGCGCAGTTCAAACGGAGAGCTTCAACATAGACCCTCTATAAAAGTAAAAGTTGAATTTTTTGGCAAAACATATAAAACCGTTGTATCTCTTACTGACCGTTCAGATATGAAGTATCCTATGTTAGTGGGCAAAAAATTTTTAGCAAACAAATTTTTGGTTGATGTTTCAAAAGAGTATCTAACAAAAAAAATATAAATCAGGAAAAAATTATGAGAATCTATATACTCTCAAGAAATAGAGAACTTTACTCTACAAAGAGATTAGTTGAAGCTGCAAAACAGAGAGATTGGGAAGTCATGGTAATCGACTACCTAAAATGTAGTATAGAGATAGCAAAAGGCGAACTTAAAATTAACTACCAAGGAAAAGAGCTCCCTACTCCCGATGCCATTATTCCAAGAATCGGGGCAAGCAGAACATTTTACGGAACTGCTATGGTAAGACACTTTGAGATGATGTCTGCTTTTTCAACATCAGGAAGCTTGGCTATTGCTAGGAGTAGAGATAAACTTAGAAGTCTTCAGATACTCTCAAAAAACGATGTTGATATGCCAAAAACTGTTTTTGCTTCTAATAAATCCAGTGCTAAAGATGTGATTGCCCTTAGCGGAGGAGCACCGCTTATACTTAAGATACTTGAAGGAACACAAGGTGTCGGAGTTGTTTTAGTAGATAGTGAAAAAGCTGCCAAATCAGTACTAGATGCATTTTATGGGATGGATGTAAACCTTCTTGTTCAAGAGTATATAGAAGAAGCAGGCGGAGCAGATATCAGAGTATTAGTCGTTGGCGGTGAGGTTGTCGGTGCTATGAAGCGACAAGGTGCAGAGGGAGATTTTCGCTCAAACCTGCATCAAGGCGGAAGTGCAACTGCACATAAGCTCTCAAGAAAAGAAAAAGCTATGGCACTCGCTGCGGCAAAGGCCATGGGACTTGGAGTTTGTGGAGTAGATATGATACCGTCAGCTAGAGGACCTTTAGTGATGGAGGTAAACTCTTCTCCTGGTTTAGAAGGGATTGAAAAATCTACAGGGATAGATATAGCAGGAAAAATCATGGAGTATATTGAAAAAAATGTAACTATTAAATCCGGTACAACTTCAAAAAAAAGAAAATTAAAAAAAGATAGTATTGGAGCTTGATAGATGCCAGAGTTTATTTTAGGCAATGAAAAGATACCAAGAGGTGCTAACCTAACCATAGATATTGAACTACCAAAACTATACAATACTCCTACTAAGCTTCCAATTCATGTTATAAGAGGTAAAAAAGATGGACCTACTATCTTTATTAGTGCCGCTATACATGGCGATGAGCTAAATGGCATAGAGATAACACGAAGAGTTAGAAAGTTAAATATTTTAAAAAAGATAAGAGGAACAATTCTGCTTGTTCCAATCGTCAATGTATATGGGATAATGACACTCTCAAGGTATCTGCCCGACAGAAGAGATTTAAACAGAAGTTTTCCCGGGAGCCAAAAAGGCTCACTGGCGAGCAGGGTTGCAAAGATATTTTTTGATGAAGTCGTCAAAAAGTGTGACCTTGGAATAGACCTTCACACCGCATCAATTCACAAATCAAATCTCCCTCAAATAAGAACAAATATAGACAATGAACACACCTTTTCTCTGGCAAAAGCATTTGGAGCTCCGGTTGTGCTTCACTCTGAGCTAAGAGACGGCTCTCTTAGAGCAGTGGCTCAAGAAGAGGGCATTCCTATACTTCTTTATGAAGCAGGCGAAGCGCTCAGATTTGATGAGAAGTCTATTAGTATAGGCGTTCATGGAATAATTAATGTACTTAGAGAAAACGGTATGCTCCCTAAAGTTGCAAAAAAAAAGAGCCTAAAGACTCCTATTATCACAAGAAACAGTCAGTGGATACGTTCAAGTGAGAGCGGCATGTTAAGAACTATAAAGGCACTTGGCGATACAGTTAGAAAAGATGATATCATCGCCTTCATTGACGAGCCTTTAGGAGATGAGAGCTTTGAGTTAAGGGCACCTTATGACGGAGTAATAATAGGCAAGTCCGAGATACCTCTAGTACAAGAGGGGGATGCAATTTTCCACATAGCAAAACTTAACAACCTTGAAGTAGCAGAGAATAAAATCGAGTACTTTAATGAAAGTGCAATTGAGCTAAGTGAGTTTTTTGAACTTAACAACGAGGATATAATAGAATAAAGATGGAGCTATTTTACGATATATTAAAACAACTTATTCGCATACCGAGTGTTGTAGGAGAGGAACACCCCTTTTTTATGTTTATAAAAAGAGAGCTTGAGGAGCTAGGCGTAAAAGTTGAATATTATGACGGCGTACTTATAGCAAAGGGAGAGAATCCTCAGAGTGGGTATATCTCTGCACATGCCGATAGACATGGACTTATATGCACCGGGCACAACGAGTTTCAGTATGCAGCATTTATTGCAAAAAACAAAGCAGACCTAAGAGGTGACTCAAGCTCAGAACAGCTACTTAACAACTTTACCGCAAGATTTGTAGATGAAAAAGTACAAGCTTACGAACCATGGTCTGGAACATATCTTGGACTTGGCTCGATAAGAGATGCTTTTTTGTGTCAAAGAAGAAAAAATATTATCTTTAAAATAGAGAATTTTGACTACCTGTTTCCCGGAACTCCTATAGCCTTTACCGATAAGCTTGAGATAAAAGACGATCTCATTTCTGCGCAACTAGATAATGTAGTAAGCATAGCAATCATAATCTACATGTACGCCATTGGATATCAAGGTACTGCCTTTTTTACCGCTTCAGAAGAGGCAGGTAGGAGTTGGAGATTTTTACTTGAGTGGTTTAGACGTTTTGATATAAAAACAGATGAGCTACTTGTTCTTGATACCAGCCCCTACCCTACGTTGGATGAGATTAGAAAAATAGACATAGTGATGAGAAACAGAGATTCAAATGCTGTATTTAGATCACCCCTAAAAAATAAAATAAAGAAGATAGCCATAAAAAACAAGATACGCTATGATTTTAAAGATAAATATTTAAAGGCTAAAATGTTAAAAAACGGTACAGCAAGCTCTCTTGGTACTACCGAACTCGGAAGACTTATTCATGCGACAAAGGGAGAGATTCAAGGTGCAACTCTTCAAATTCCGACAATCGGGTATCATACCGTTAATGAAACTACAACAAAAAATGCAATTGAGGGTATGATTACTGTTTTAAAAAAGCTATATCTTACTAACAATATAAAAGAGAAACAGTGAGTAATATTCATAGTATAGTCGATAATCTTCATTTAGAGGATTTACAAAATGAGACACATCCCTCTATATTTGATGAGAATGACAATTACGATATGTTAATTCTCAGACTGCCGTTAATTCTCGATGAACTAAAGATGACATCTATAGGTTTTATAATAACATCTAAGGAGAGTTACTTATATAATAGAGACGAAAAAAAGTTTGAAACCTTACAGAGCCGTTTTGAAGCCCCTTATAAGATACTTGACGGCATGATTGATGAGCTATTAAAATCATTTGAAAAGTATATAGATTCAATTGCCGATATAGAAGAGGCTCTATACTTAAATAAGACAAAAAACTCTTTTATGAACAAGTGGTTACATCTTAAACGAAATATTGTAAGAATCGAGAGAGTATTAATGCATGCATCTTCTACCATGGATGGGGCAATTAAACATTATGAAAAAGATGATGATTTTCCAATCAACCACTATATAGATCTACATGGGCACATAGAGAGAGTACTAAGATCTGCATCTCTGCAACTATCTAAGCTTGATTATCTTTACACTTTTTACAGTGCAAGAACAAATGAAAAAATGAATACTCTTATCTATAATCTCACTATTATATCAGCAATATTTTTACCCCTAAACCTGATTGTCGGTTTCTTTGGCATGAATACTAGCGGTCTACCCTTTACTGAGGGGACATCCGGAACAACAGGTGTTATGATATTAACGCTGTTTTTATTCTTTATTACTGCTGGAATAATAGGTTTTATAAGAAAGAGATTTTAAAAAGGGATTGTTTATCACTAAAATAGGTTAAAAAACCTATTTTAGAAGGAGAAATAAAATTTTAGATATTTAAATTAATAAATATCTGAATTTGGATGATTAGGCTTACTAATGGGAGTTTGAGCCTCTTTTGTATCGTAGTGTACTACGTTGTCAGCTTGAAGAGCACCTAATGTTAATGCGATTAGTAAAATGAATTTTTTCATTTTGTATCCTTTGGTAAGAACGAATTACGCTCTAATTTTTTAAATCAGAGTAATTTTATCCGATTTAACTTTTACCTTTTATATCACTTTTTAATTACATAGTTGTTTTAAGATATTTTTTATATTTATATAAGAGCACTAACTTAAAATTTACCCTAACTCAGATACAATTTTAAAAAGTTTAAGGATAAGAATGAAAAAGAACACTCTCTCTTATATAATACTTTATCTTCTGACTTTTACATCATTGAGTGCAAATGAGAAGGAGCTCCTCTCACAAGAGAAACAAAATCTTTTGCTCCAAGAACAAAACAGATATGAATCAGAGTATGAAAAACTAAAGTACAACTGGATAGCACCTCTTAATCTAGGTGCATCCTATGGATACGACAAAACATATACGGGGGATTACGGCACAAATACAAATATCTCAGCTTCCATCTCTCAAGATATCTTCCGCTCAGGAGGTATAACATATCAGATAGAGTATGCAGATGCCAAAAAAAGAGCAGATGAGATTTTGCTTGCAAAAGAGATAGCAGCTATAAACGAAGAGCTCTTTAGTGCGCTATTAAACTACAAAAAGACGCTTTATCAAAAACAGCAGAGTGAGTTACTACTTAAAAACAATGAGATAGAGATTTTTATAAAACGTCAACTCTATGATGTAGGCAAAGCTGATATTACAGAACTAAACAATGCTTTGATGGCACAAAGCAGTGAGTTGAAAAATTTAGCCTCACATAAGTATATGCTAGCACGTTTAAGAGAAGATATCTCAAAGGTAAGTGATATAGACCCCAAAATATTTTTGCTTCCTGAGTTTACTTTGGTACAGAGAGACTCCTATCTTGAAAATAATTTAAACCTAAACTATCTCCGCTTGCAAACAAAAAGCTATGAACATCTCTATGGCGTGACAAAGAGTAGCTATCTGCCAAGCGTTACTCTAAACGCTAATACCGGTTATCAAGAGTACGACTCAAAAAGGTATGACACACAATATGACGGTAGTTACTATAGTGCAGGTGTCGCTATTAATATACCTCTTGCCTATAATGCAACGGCTACTAAGCAAGAAGCAAAAGCTAATTATTTAAAACAAGCGGCTCAAGCGGCAGATACGCTTAGAAGCACAAAAGCCTCTTACGCTCAATCTCTTGAACTTATTGAGAGTTATCGCAGCCATAACGAGATAACCTTTAACAATCTCTCTTTATATGATGAGCTTATAGAAGCTATAGAAGCAGGAGTAAATACAGGTGAGAAGACGGGATATGATTTGCAAACCATAAAAAACTCAAAAGCGATTGAGAGGCTTAATATAAAAATAAACGAGATAAATATACAAATAGAGCTGGCAAAACTTCATTTTGCGCTTAAAGCTCCAAGGAGATAAGATGGACAATAACTCAAACAACACAATAGAAGAGACTCTAAAAATTGGTAAAAACCAAAAAAGCGGCTATAAAAAATATATATGGATTTTTGCTATTGTGCTTCTCATTGCAGGAGCTGTTTTTTGGTATATGACAAAAGAGGCAAAAAATAAAGAGCTAAACTTTCAGACGACAAAGTTAGAGAAAAAAACTATTACTACAACAGTATCGGCAACCGGAAACATGGAGCCGACAAACACCGTTGATGTAGGTATAGAAGTCTCGGGAACTATAAGCGAAGTTTTAGTAGATTATAACGAGCAAGTCAAAGTAGGTCAGCTTATGGCGAGGCTTGATACGGTAAAACTATCTTCAAAAGTAACAAGTTACCAAGCCGCACTCGCAAAACATCAAGCAAATATCGCCGAAGCAACTGCAACGCTAAACAAGGCACAAAATGAGTACAGACGAGTAGAGAAAATGGTTCAAGCTACAAATGGAAACTACCCATCAAAGCAAGAGGTTGATTCTGCTCTTGCCGCTTATGAACTCGCAATGGCCTCACTGCAAGCCGCAAAAGCCGGGCGTGACCAAGCAAGTGCCGAGCTTAAGGCCGCGCAAGACGACCTAAAAAAAGCAGCTATCGTATCTCCTATAAATGGTGTAGTCTTAGATAGAAAAATCGAACCGGGGCAAAGCGTTGTTGCTTCCATGACGATTCCGGTACTCTTTACAATGGCAGAGGATTTGACCAAAATGAAAGTGGTTGTAAGTGTTGATGAAGCAGATATTGCAGATGTAAAAGAGCAGCAGAGAGTAAAATTTAGTGTCGATGCTTATCCGCAGAAGCTTTTTGAGGGAACACTTACGCAGTTGCGTCTTAACTCCCAGATAGTAAACGGTGTAGTGACCTATGATGCTGTTGTGAATGTGGATAATTCAGAGCTTCTTCTAAGACCGGGAATGACTGTAACAGCGCAGATTGTTACAGATATTTTAGAGAATGTCTCTGTTTTACCAAATGCGGCACTTCGTTTTACTCCACCTATAGAAGATAAAGCAAATTCTAGACATGCTAAAACTAAAACAGATATTTCAAAACACTATGTTTGGATTTTACGAGAAAACAGACCCCTTAAGATTGAAGTTGAAATCGGAAAAAGCGATGGAAGCTTTACCGTTATAAAAAAAGCAGAAATTAGCGAAAATGATTTAGTTTTAATCGGAACAAAAGAGTCATGAAAGAGTATATCATAGAGTTGCGAGGGGCAACAAAAACATATGGCAAAAATGAGGCAAAAACTTATGCCATGCGGGGTGTTGATTTAAAAGTCAAACGAGGAGAATTTTTAGCAATCATGGGACCTAGCGGGTCGGGTAAATCAACTGCCATGAATATGATTGGCTGCCTTGATACTCTAAGTGGCGGAAAGTACTTCTTTGAGGGGATTGATACCGGAACTCTCTCACGAGATCAACGTGCACTTTTAAGAAGAAACTATATAGGATTTATATTTCAAGGGTTTAACCTGCTTGGAAAAACAACTGCCATAGAAAATGTCGAACTTCCCCTTCTGTATCGCGGTTATAACACACATGAGAGGCATAAAATGGCAATGGAAGCTCTAAGAAGTGTCGGATTAGAGAGTGTTGCGCATCACACTCCCGGCGAGCTTTCAGGTGGGCAGCAGCAGCGTGTTGCAATAGCGCGGGCAATTGCAACAAACCCACTTATTTTACTAGCAGATGAGCCGACCGGAAATCTTGATACTGCAAAAAGTATTGAGATTATGGAGCTTTTACAATCCTTTAACCGAGACAAAAAAATCACTATTCTTATGGTAACTCATGAGAGTGAAATGGCGGAGTACGCCTCAAGAAGAGTGCATTTTAGAGATGGTGATATAGAGTATATCCAAGATGTAGAAGTTGCTCCATGATTTGGAATGCTTTTTTACTCGCCCTTCGTGAAATTCGTAGAAGTGCAATGCGCTCAGCCTTAACAGTGCTTGGAATTGTTATTGGAATCGCTTCTGTTATTGCAATGATAATGTTAGGAGATTCTACAACAGCTTATGTTACGCAGAGCATATCTAAGCTTGGAACAAATATGCTCATAGTTATACCGGGACAGCAGAAACAAGGTCCTCCAAGCACCGATTCAGCGGCTCGAAGATTTGTCCAAGGTGATATTGATGCTCTTAAAGAGGGAGCTATTAATATTCGCGGGGTTGCTCCCATTAGCTCAAGCCAAATGCAAGCAGTATATGCAAACAAGAACTACTCTACAACCGTTGAAGGAAGCGACAACGACTACTTTGTGGTTAAGGATTGGGTTTTTGCCTCAGGTAGAAATTTTTTGCCTTCAGAACTTAAAAGCGGAAAAACTGTTTGTATTATCGGTGAAACGGTTAGAAAAGAGCTTTTTGGCGCACTTAATCCCGTAGGAGAGCTAATAAGGCTTGAGAATTTCTCATGTGAGATTATCGGACTACTTGAATCAAAAGGTGCGGCAATGTTTGGGATGGATCAAGATGCCATAATTGTAACTCCTATAAGAATGTTTCAAAGACGAATAAGTGGAAATCAGGAGATAGGAAGGATTGTAATTTCTGCAAATAACTCCTCCTCAATAGAGAGCGTAAAAGCATCTGTAATCTCTATTTTACAGGAGCGGCGCAAGATTGGGCTTGGAGAAGAGGATGATTTTAACGTCCATGATATGCGTGAAATGGTTCAAACGCTCTCTTCCACAACGCAGATACTTACCATTTTGCTTGGAGCGGTTGCGGCAATCAGCCTTCTTGTCGGCGGTATAGGCATCATGAATATTATGCTAGTCTCCGTTACTGAGAGAACACGCGAGATAGGCATACGACTTGCAATCGGGGCGCTTGAGAGAGAGGTGCTGTTGCAGTTTTTAGTTGAGTCTATAGTTCTTGCTTCCATTGGAGGGGTTTTGGGTATTATTGTAGGAGTAAGTGCGGGGGTTGGGATTGCTCTTTATTTTGATTTGCCGTTAATTTTTAATACACCTATAGTTTTAGTAGCTTTTTTCTTCTCAACAGTTGTCGGAGTTGTTTTTGGATACTTTCCGGCAAGAAAAGCCGCAAGACTAAACCCTATAGATGCTCTAAGACATGAGTAGGGTTTAAAATATAACTATTTATAATCGCCTACCTTGAATAACACGAAGCAGAACAACTACAAGCGCAATAACTAAGAGAACATGAATAAATCCTCCAAGAGTGTACGAGCTTACAAGCCCTAAAAGCCAAAGAATGATTAGGATTATTGCAATTGTTTCAAGCATATTGTCTCTTTATTTTTAATTTTTACGAAAAAGATAGATGCCAACAACAAAAGCAACAGCACCTAAAATATAATAAGTCATTACTCTGTCTGTATCTGCGCCAGTAACAGCTTGAGTTACCTCTGAACCGATAGAGCCTGATAACTGATATCCCCATACTGCAAAACCAACCCCGACGACGGCTAGTACAATACCGATAATTTTCATTCTAACTCCTTTTTCTGCTAAACTCCTCTGTTTTAAAGAGCTGAAATGCTTTAGCGTGCAGATAACATCATCATACAACAAAAATTATTTTTTAAGATATAAAATCAAATTATTTAATCTTCTCGCTTGCAAAGTTTTTCACCTCTGTACTGATGAGAGAATAATTCAAGAGTCTATTTTAGTTCTTAAATATAGGTTTGATGCAAAAATAGTTTAAAAAACTACTCCTTTTTATGTTAAATCTCTTTTTGTTCCGGTTCTTATGTGAGTTGAGTATAGTGTGAGTCCGGTAAATGTTAGACCACCTACTAGATTTCCCAGTACGGTTGGAATCTCATTCCAGATTAGATAATCCATGATTGTAAAATCTCCACCTAAAATCATAGAAAATGGGAACAAAAACATATTTACTATAGAGTGCTCAAAGCCCATAAAAAAGAAGAGCATGATAGGCATCCACATAGCTATAGCTTTACCGCTAACTGTTGTGGATATCATCGCACCTACAACACCCATTGAGACCATCCAGTTACAAAGCATCCCTCGCATAAATATAGTAAGCCATCCAAAGACACCGTGCTCCTTGTAACCTAAAGTTCTTGCTTCACCTATAGTGGCTATTTTATCTCCAACTAAATCCGGCTCTATGGAGTAACCATAAGTTAGAACAAAAGAGAGCATAAAAGCAACTACAATCGCACCGGCAAAGTTACCTAAAAAAACAAGTCCCCAGTTTCTTAAAACTTGTTTTAAAGTCACTCCGGGTCTCTTGTCTAAAAGAGCAAGAGGAACTAGAACAAAAACTCCAGTTAAGAGATCAAAACCCATAAGGTAGAGCATGATAAAACCAACCGGAAAGAGCATTGCTCCGGCAAGAGCGGAACCTGTTGTTATCGTAACGGTTATAGCAAATGCGGCAGAGAGTCCAAGTATGGCTCCAGCCATAAAGGCTCTGATAATGGTGTCTTTAGTTGACATATAGACCTTAGACTCCCCAGAATCGACCATCTTTGTTACAAAATCATTTGGCTGTAGATAAGACATAAAAAAATCCCTATAAAAAAATCTTTGTTATTATATGTAAAAAATGCTGATTTAAATAGTATAAATTATCGAAGAGTTATTAACTTTGTAGTAAACTATGATATTTTAGACTTAGTGGTTAAAAAAGTTCAAGAGAGATTCTGTTTGGGCATTTATGAATCCAGATTTTGCTATAACGGCTAAAGAAAAGGATTATAAAATATGAAAAAATTTGATTTGATTATTATAGGTGGAGGTAGAGCCTCCCATTTAGCTTCAAAGGTTGGTAAATTAGGTAAAAAAGTTGCATTGATTGAAAAATCTACTTTAGGAGGAACATGTGCAAATAGAGGCTGTGTTCCTTCTAAACTTCTTATTGGTTATGCTGATGTAATACGAGCTATAGAAGAATCAAATAGGCACTATATAAACTCTAGCATAGATAAAATAGATATAGAAAAAATATTTGAAAATAATAATAGTTTTATAAATAGTGTTGATGAAAACCATAAATCTAAATTAAATGAAAATGTTAAACTCTTTAGAGGGATTGGTTTTTTTGTTTCAAACAATATTGTTGAAGTAAATAATGAAAAACTAACTGCTCCCAAAATAATAATAGCAACAGGTGCCTCTCCTAAAAAAGCACCTTTTGAAGGGGCTTGGACAAGTGATGATATTTTTCCTATAAATAAAATACCAAAATCAATAACAATTGTTGGCTCTGGCTTTATTGCTTGTGAGTTAGTTAATGTTTTTGATGCTTTGGGCGTAAAAACAAAACTTTTAGTAAGAAGTGAAAATATCTTATCAAATGAAGATGAGGATATATCAAAAGTTTTTAAAGAGGAGTTTTCTAAAAAAATAGATATTGAGTTTAATACAACTATCAAAGATGCAACATATAAAGACTCTTTTTTTGACCTAACACTAGAAGATAAAGCAGGTAAAACTAAAAACCACACCTCTGAAGCTCTGCTTTATGCAATAGGGAGAGAATCAAATGCAAAAAGTCTAAATCTTAAAAACACTTCAATAAAACTTGATGATAGAGGATTTATAAAAAGAGATAAATTTTTTCAGACTGATGCAAAAGGTGTATATGTAGTTGGAGATGCTGCTGGTAAATATATGCTTCAACATGCAGCCTCTTACGAGATGAACTATCTTTATAAAATACTATTTGAAGACGAAAATAGAGCTTTAGAGTTTAAGTACATGCCACATGCAGTTTTTACTGACCCTGAAATAGCAAGCGTTGGGGTAACTGAAAAAGAGGCAAAAGAAAAAAACTTAAATTTTGTAGTATCAAAAACAGATTGGCTCACAAGCGCAAAAGCTCAAGGCACAAAGTTGAAATATCCTTTTACAAAATTAATCGTAGATAAAAAGAGTTATAAGATACTAGGTTGTCATATGATAGGACCTCAAAGTTCAACAATGATACATCAAGTACTTACAGTTATGCATATAGACAATGATATAAGACACCTAAAAGAGATGTTATATATTCACCCGGCACTTAGTGAGTCACTCTTACCGGCTGCAATAAATATTGTAAAAAAGATTGAGAGATTAAAATAATAAAGAATATCGCATAATCTTTACAATCTCTTATGCTACAATTATATTAACTGCAAATAGTAGGAGTCCATTATGAAGTGCAAACAGATGTATATGGAATTTTCTCGTTTAAGCGAGTACGGCAAGTCCCTATCTTTATTGTTTGCCAGAGTGGCGGTCGCTTACGGTTTTTATGAACCGGCAATGATGAAATGGAGTGATATCGGCTCAGTTGCACAGTGGTTTGGCTCAATGGGCATACCGTTTCCGACATTAAACGCATACATGGCGGCAAGCGCAGAGATTATGGGTGTGATTCTGCTGACACTGGGATTATTAACTAGATTTATATCTTTACCTCTTATTGTCGTGATGATAGTAGCAATTGTAACTGTGCATTTGCCACATGGATTTTCAGCTGGGGAAAATGGTTTTGAAATACCGTTATATTACATGCTGTTTTTACTTATATTTGTAGCAAATGGAGCTGGAAAATTTAGTCTTGACAGATTGATTTTTGGTGAAAAAAACTAGACAATGGAAGCTTTATTAAACTTTACAAATAATATCGGAAATTTTAACTTTCCTATATTACTATTTTTATTTCAAGCAGCTATTGTTGTTTTTATTGTAATTTCCGTTATATTATTTATTTATGATAAATTTATACAAAGAGAAGATCAGCTTCTTATAAACTACCCACTTATAGGGCGACTGCGCTACCTTTTTTATGCTCTTCGTGACCCAATGCGCCAATATTTCGGTGATGAAAAATTTTATGAATCTTTTGACAAAGTAAAATGGGTTTATGATTCGGCTGAACGTAAATCATCTTATACTTCATTCTCTCCGGGACAACAACAAAAAAGTGCAAGACTCTCTATTAAGAATGCAAATTGTGTACTAAATACAGATGATGTTAGTGATGATTTTAGTGTGACTTTTGGTGAAAACTCTACAAATCCATTTAAAACAAAGTCAGTTTTTGGAAGAAGTGCCATGAGTGACGGAGCGATTTCTCCTGAGGGGACAAGAGCTTTTTCAAAAGGCGCATATCTTGGTAAATTCCCCATCAACACAGGAGAAGGAAGTCTGACTTCTAACTTTTTATACACACATAAATATAGTGAAAAAAATAGTAAATATTTTGATGTTTTAGAGGGCACGCTTTTTGCAAAAGTTATATATAAAATTTTACGTTTACTCCTTAATGAGGCTATAGCTGAAAAAGTTTATAGACATATTGTTATCTACTCCAAAGATGCAGAGAGTTATCTTTTTAATCGCGATAAACTCATTTGCTATAGAGTAAACTGGAATGCTCCGCTAGATTCATTTCCATCTACTGTGCCAAATGATATTGCAGATATAATTTTTCAAATAGGAAGCGGTCTTTATGGCGTTCGTGACAAAGATGGCAATTTTGATGAAGATAGATATAAAAAAACTATGAGTTTTGCAAAAATGACTGAGATAAAAATTGCTCAAGGCGCTAAACAAACAGGTGGTAAATTACTAGCAGATAAGGTTAGTGATGCTGTTGCTTATTACCGTGGAGTTGAGCCTCATAAGGATCTCTTAAGTCCAAATCAGTTTCCGTTTGCTCACAATCTCGAAGAGTTGTTTGATTTTATAGGAAGGCTTAAAAAACTATCACAAAAACCGGTTGGAGTTAAAATAGTTATATCATCAAAAGAGTCATTTGATAAGTATGCAAATCTCATCAAAAAAAGAGTTGATGAGAGATCTGATGCTTACCCTGATTTTATTACAGTTGACGGCGGCGATGGAGGAAGCGGTGCGGCACCGTTAGAGATGATGATGGCAGTTGGTATGGTAATTACAAAAGCATTATATGTAGCAGACAGCGCACTTAAAAGAGTCGGCATTCGAGATAAAGTGAAAATAATTGCTAGTGAAAAAGTTCTCACTCCTGATGATGCCTTTGTTCTTTTTGGAATCGGCGCCGATTATGTAGCAATTGCTAGAGCCTTTATGATGAGTGCCGGATGCATTAGAGCAAGAGAGTGTTCAGGTGCACATGGAAGACATTGTCCAGTTGGACTTGCAACACAAGATAAGAAAAAAAGAGCCTCGTTTTTAGTCGAGAAAAAAGCAATAAATGTTGCCTCTTATCATGAGCAACTATTAGCAGGCGTTCGTCAACTTTTAGCAGTCGTAGGAGTAAATCACATCTCAAAACTAAACAAATCTCATCTTATGTTTAAAGGTCATACAGGTAAAACATATATGAATATAGATAGATATTTTAAAGAATCGATATTAGATTAACAAACCACATCTTGAAAAAAAGCTCGGTTTCTCTGATATTATCCCCATTTAGCTATAATTTCATCAATGAAAAAAGAAGCAAACTTTAAAGTAGTATCAAATTACTCCCCGGCAGGAGACCAGCCAACAGCTATAAAAACCATAAGTGACTCCATCCTAGAGGGCAATCGCTACCAAGCGCTTGAGGGCGTAACAGGAAGCGGTAAAACCTACACGATGGCAAGTGTTATAGAAAAAGTGCAGATGCCTACCATTATCATGACGCACAACAAAACTTTAGCCGCACAGCTATACTCAGAGTTTAGACAATTCTTTCCAAATAACCATGTTGAGTATTTTGTATCTTACTATGACTACTATCAGCCGGAAGCTTACATCCCAAGACAAGACCTCTTTATAGAAAAAGATAGTGCTATTAATGATGAGCTTGAACGTCTAAGGCTCTCTACAACTGCAAATCTTCTTAGCTACGATGATGTTATAGTTGTTGCATCCGTCTCTGCAAACTACGGATTGGGAGATCCCGAGGAGTATGAAAATATGGTGCAGTCCATCGCCATCGGCGATACTATAGCACAAAAAAAACTTCTGCTTCGCCTTGTTGAGATGGGTTATAGTCGAAACGATTCATACTTCGACAGCGGTCACATACGAGTAAACGGCGAGAGCTTGGATGTTTACCCGCCATACTTTGAGCAAGAGGCCATTAGAATAGAGTTTTTTGGAGATGAGATAGAAGCGATTTATACTTTTGATGTAATTGAGAACAAAAAGCTTGAGGAGCATAAAAACTTTACTATCTATGCAACCTCACAGTTTAGCGTAAGCCAAGAGAAGATGGCAGTTGCTATTAAACGCATAGAAGAGGAGCTTGATGAGAGGCTTGCATACTTTCAAAAAGAGGGCAAGCTCGTCGAGTACCAACGCTTAAAGCAGAGAGTGGAGTTTGACCTTGAGATGCTTCAAACTACTGGAATGTGTAAAGGGGTTGAGAACTACTCAAGGCTACTTACAAATAAAAAACCCGGAGAGGCTCCATATACTCTGCTTGATTATTTTGCTCTGCACCACAAAGAGTATCTTGTAATTGTTGATGAATCACACGTTTCACTTTCGCAATATCGTGGAATGTACGCGGGAGATAGAGCCAGAAAAGAGGTCTTGGTTGATTATGGATTTCGTCTGCCAAGTGCACTTGACAACAGACCTCTAATGCTCGATGAGTATATAAACAAAGCTCCTCACTACCTCTTTGTCTCTGCCACGCCATCTGATTATGAGCTTGAGCTCTCAAGTGTATGTGCAAAACAGATTATCCGTCCAACAGGTTTGCTTGACCCTATTTTAGAGATAAAAAGCTCGACTAATCAGGTTGAAGATATACATGATGAGATTAAAAAAGTAATCACAAAAGATGAACGTGTTCTTATAACTGTTTTAACTAAAAAAATGGCAGAGGCGCTTACAAAATACCTTGCAGATTTGGGTATAAAAGTACAATACATGCACTCAGATATTGACACAATTGAGAGAAACCAGATAATACGCTCTTTGCGACTTGGAGAGTTTGATGTTTTAATAGGCATAAACTTGCTTCGTGAGGGACTTGACTTGCCGGAAGTCAGTCTTGTCGCAATTCTAGATGCTGACAAAGAGGGTTTTTTAAGAAGTGAGACAGCGCTCATTCAGACAATCGGACGAGGGGCTAGAAATGCAAACGGTAGAGTAATTTTATATGCAAACAAGATAACAGGTTCCATGCAAAGAGCAATTGATAAAACAAATGCAAGAAGAGAGATGCAGCAGAAGCATAACAAAGAGCATAACATTACACCAACAACTACCATCCGTAAATTAGACGAAAATTTAAAAGTAGAAGATTACGGCGATATTTACCAAAAACATAAAAAAATGGATAAAATACCGCCAGCAGAGAGAAAAGCCATGGTAAAAGAGCTCTCTTTAAAGATGAAAGAGGCGGCACTCGAGCTAAACTTTGAAGAAGCCGCACGTCTTCGTGATGAAATAACAAAAATTAAAAAACTTTAGAAAGTAGACTATAAAATGGAAGATACATTTAGCAATCTAGCAACTTACGGATATATAGGACTTTTTCTCTACTCGCTTGGCGGTGGGTTTGTAGCAATTATTGCGGCAGGTGTTTTGTCATTTATGGGCAAAATGGATTTAAGCCTATCTATTTTAATAGCATTTACAGCAAATGCTCTTGGAGATTTTCTACTCTTTTATATGGCTAGATACCAAAAAACAATGATGATGGATGGCTTGCGTAAACATAGAAGAAAACTCGCCCTTGCACACATCATGATGAAGAAAAACGGCTCTTGGATAATACTCATCCAAAAATTTGTTTACGGTATAAAGACTCTTATACCCATTGCCATAGGATTAACTAAGTATGACTTTAAAAGATTTGCAATACTGAATGTTTTAAGTGCAGCAGTTTGGGCACTTGCTTTTGGACTTGGTAGTTACTATTCTGGAAGTTTTTTGATAGGCATAGCAGAGACAATAAGTCAAAAACCATGGATAGCGCCTATCATTTTGGTAGTTTTTGGAGGGGCTTTGTGGCTATATATGACAAAAGCCACAAAGCGAAAAAATTGAGCTTCTTTAGAAAGCGAAAAAATTGAGCTTCTTTAGAAAGCGAAAAAATTGAGCTTCTTTAGAAAACGAAGGAACTGAGTTTCTTTAGAAAGCTAAAAAGTTAGCTTCCTTTCTCCAATTTTGGTCCCGCGGCAGAGTAGTTAAACTCGCTATCTTTGCTCTGGTACTTTTTAAAATTCTCTATAAACATCTCAGCTAACATATCTCTTGTTCTATCAAACTCCTCTTTATCAGCCCATGCATTTCGAGGGTTTAATATCTCAGGATTTATATCTCCAAGAGTCTTTGGAACATAAAGACCAAATGTTTTTGTAACATCAAACTCACTGCTTTTTATACTTCCGTCTAATATGGCATTTATACATGCACGAGTATCTTTAATGCTCATTCTATGCCCTACTCCGTAAGCACCACCTGTCCAGCCGGTATTTACAAGATAGACATTAACATCATGTTTGTCTATTTTTTCACCTAAAAGTTTTGCATATACTGTTGGGTGAAGAGGCAAGAATGCTTCCCCAAAACATGCACTAAATGTTGCAACAGGCTCAGTTATACCGCGTTCTGTTCCGGCAACTTTTGCAGTATATCCACTTAGAAAATAGTACATTGCTTGTTCACGAGTAAGTTTTGAGACTGGAGGAAGAACGCCAAAAGCGTCCGCAGTTAAAAAGATTATATTTTCAGGATGACCTGCGCTTAGAGAGGGTTCGTGGTTTTCTATATGTTCTATCGGGTAGGAGACCCGCGTGTTTTCTGTTTTACTTGAGTCTTCATAATCGACTTCACCATCACCGTACATTACGACATTCTCAAGCAGAGCACCGGACTTAATGGCGTTATATATCTCAGGCTCGCTCTTGCCGTCAAGATTTATAACCTTGGCGTAGCAACCGCCCTCAAAGTTAAATATTCCATTATCATCCCATCCATGCTCATCATCACCGATAAGTTTTCTATGCGGATCTGTAGAGAGCGTAGTTTTTCCAGTACCGCTAAGTCCGAAGAAAAGTGCCGTGTCGCCACGCTCTCCAACATTTGCAGAGCAGTGCATTGGAAGCTTATCTTCAAGTGGCAGCCAGTAGTTCATCATTGAAAAAATTCCTTTTTTCAACTCGCCTCCATACCATGTCCCGCCGATAATCGCTAAGTTATTTTCAATATCAAAGAGTACAAAAACTTCTGAATTAAGTCCATGCTCCATCCATTTTTCATTAACTGCCTTACAAGCGTTCATTACTGTAAACTGTGGCTTAAAACTCTCTAATTCAGATTTAGTTGGGCGGATAAACATATTTTTAACAAAGTGAGACTGCCATGCTATCTCGGTTATAAAGCGTATTGATCTTTTTGAAGCTTCACTAGCACCGCTGTAAACATCTGTTATGTATAAGTCTTTGCCTGAGAGCTGCTCTCTTGAGAGGTCTAAAAGTTCATTAAAAATCTCTTCACTTATTTTTTGATTTACATCACCCCACGCAATATGTTCATTTGATGGATAGCGATCTACGAAATATTTATCTTTTGGGCTACGGCCCGTAAATATACCGGTATCTACGGCTGTTGCACCCTTTTTTGTTACAACACACTCATTATTTTCAATCTCATGTCGAATTAATTCATCATAACTAAGATTATGATAAATTTTTCCAACACTTTTTAAGCCTATCTCTTCTAACTCAGTTAAGTTCATAACTTGCCTTATGGTACTTTTTAATTATGAGTCGAATTATACACTTAATAAACATAAATTAAAAGTAAATCTCTACTCTCAATATATATTTTAAATAACTTTTTTAATGCGTCAAATAAAAAAATTTATTTTAAGGATTTTTCGCTAAAATTACGCTCTTGCTCGCATAACTCAGTTGGTAGAGTGTTACCTCGACAAGGTAAAAGTCACTGGTTCGAGTCCAGTTGTGAGCACCACTTCTTTTTACTAATTACTTATTTTTTACACTTTCAGCTCTCCCTATATTTTACTTAATTACTATGTCTATTAATGCCCACTCACTACAAGCTGTCAATATAAATGCTTTTTTGTAACTATTTTATGGTATCATTTTAGTATGAGCAAGAAAGATAAACTATTAAGCAGATTTTCAAAAGTACCGCCAAATAAAGATCTGACATTTGACGAACTTCAAACTCTGCTTTTAAGTCTTGGCTATGATAAGGTAGAAGGTAGCGGGTCAGCCGTAAAGTTTTACAACAAAGAGAAAGATAGTCTCATAAACTTACACAAACCACACCCAGGCAATATTTTAAAAATCTATCTTGTTAAGCAGATACAAGTTAAGCTAAAGGAGATACTATAATGGCTAATACAATCGAATATAAAGGCTATGTCGGTTCAATAGAGTATTCTAGTGAAGATAAACTCTTTTTTGGAAAAATAGAGCTTATAGACGATCTAGTAACCTTTGAGGCAGATAGCGCAAGCGAGCTTGAGACAAACTTTCACAATGCGGTCGATGAGTATTTGAAAACATGCAAAGAGCTGGGGAGAAAGCCGCAAAAAACATACAAAGGCGTCTTTAATGTCAGAATTGACCCCAAGCTACATCAAAAAATCCATCAAGAAGCGCTAAAAGCAGGTGTTTCTTTAAATGCTTTTATTCAAAATTTATTGAAAACAAAAATCCATACTGCATAAAATAAAAACTTACCGTAATTTTGCGGTAATTGTTGCGATTTAAATCAGATTCTTAGCACCAAATATGCTAATTAAATTTCCACTCCAAAGAGACGTAATAAGAGCGCCCTTCTGTAGGATAACCGTACTTCCACTCATATGCTTCATCAAAAAGATTCTTAACACCAAATCGTAGTGTTGTTTTATCGATCTTAGTATAAATTGCTTGCAGATCAAACAGATGATAAGAGTCTAGTTTTTCCTGCTCATCTGTATATGTGGCTGTGTTGGAACTATAGCGTGAACCAAAATATTGATAACTCAAATAAGCATCCCATCCTTTAGAAATAGTTACAGTATCTTCCAGTTTTATTCTATGCTCAGGTATCAATTCCAATGGGTTGTTCTCACTGTCTTGCGTATGTGAAAAAGCATATGAAAAACGCAGATGATGATTGTCAAAGACCTTGCTATCCATACGTATATCCATACCGTATTGCTCCGCTTTATCAAGATTTATATAGCCCATATTACGATAAACGATCAGGTCCTCAATATCGTAATAATAAAGCGCCGCTTCTACCGATGTCTTTTCTTCCAGCATCCGCTTATAGCCTGCCGTATATTGCATACTTTTTTCCGGTTTTAAATCGGCATTGGCAACTTCCCACGGGAAAAAAGCGAACATCTCGCCCATGGACGGCATACGGCTCTTATTAGCCACACCTGCATATAGAGTGTTATTTTCACTTATATAAGATATTTTTACCTGAGCATCAATTGCTTCTTTATCGCTTACTGCTTCTTTGGGTTTAATCAAATTATAAGACATAGCAGCATCAAGCTCTAAGTATTCTTCCAAATACAGTTTATACATGTAAGCCGCCTTGAATGTCTCTGCTTGAAACTTTTCTGTCTCTAGAGCTCCGCCCTTTCTGATATGCTCATTTTGTTCAGCCTGCAGAACAAAAGAATTTTCATAAAAA